>CADCPT010000102.1 GCA_902803385.1 uncultured Ruminococcus sp. | reverse complement strand
GTACAGAGAAACGAGATCCGCTGTAAATAAAATGAAGGAGCTCGGATGTATCTCTGTCGAAATGGAGCTTGCCGGATTGCAGGCAGTGTGCAGCTTTTATGACATTGATCTGTACAGCTTTCTTGTTACGGGTGACGTGCTCGACGGCGAAGAATATGCTCCTGAAGGACTGAATGAGGCAAACCATTCGCTCAATAAATTCTTTCTGGCACTTGAAATAGCAAAGGAGATATAGTAATGGCATCAAGTAAAGAATATCTTGAATTTGTTCTGGAACAGTTGTCCGGACTTGAAGGAATAACCCACCGTAAAATGATGGGAGAATACATCATCTATTATCAGGGGAAGGTCATCGGCGGAATATACGATGACAGATTCCTTGTAAAGCAGACCGACTCGGCAAAAAGGCTGCTCCCGGGATGCAGGCTTGAGCTTCCCTATGAAAATGCAAAGGAAATGATCCTTGTGGAAGACATTGACAACAGAGAACTGCTTGAAAAGCTTCTGCCGGAAATGTATGAGGAGCTTCCGGCTCCGAAGAAGCGGTGAGCGAAACACTGCTTTTAGAATGAATACAATAAAAGAAAACTGTGCTGCAATAGAAAATCGGCTCATTAAGCATCTGTACGACTATACGCCCGACCGCGCCTTCGGCGCGACCGGGCTTTAAAATGATTAAGCGGTTCAAATGGCGGCGGAGCCGCCATTTGAACCGCTTAGACTATATGTAGACTGCGCCGCAATCTGCCGCAATCTGAACTTGTGGGATTTTGATTTTTGAATATTGCACTTTCAGGCAGATTGTGATATACTTATCATTGAGTATTTTTACTAAAATATCGCGAAAGGGTACTTATTTATATGAAATTTGTTTCATGGAACGTAAACGGTCTCCGTGCCTGTCTGCAGAAGGGCTTCGTTGATTCCGTAAAGAGCCTTGAGCCTGATTATATATGCCTGCAGGAAACAAAAATGCAGGAGGGGCAGGCAGAAATTGATCTTGAGGGCTATGATATGTATTTCAACAGCGCCGAGAAAAAAGGGTATTCCGGAACGGCTGTCTTTACGAACAGAAAACCTGTGAGCGTAGTCCTTAATGGGATGAATATAGAAGAGCATTCACACGAGGGAAGAATGATAACCGTTGATGCCGGTGCTTTCTACCTTGTTAACGTATATACGCCGAATGCAAAGGACGGACTTCTCAGAATTGAATACCGTATGCAGTGGGAAACCGACCTTCTTGAATACCTTAAAAAGCTCGACAGCGAAAAGCCGGTCATCTATTGCGGCGATCTTAATGTCGCCCACAATGAGATAGACCTTAAAAATCCCAAGTCGAACCGCGGAAATGCGGGCTTTTCGGATCAGGAAAGAGAAAAGATCGGCATCCTTCTTGATTCAGGCTTTACGGACAGCTTCCGCTACCTTCATCCTGACGAAGAGGGCAGATACAGCTGGTGGTCCTATCGTTTCAATGCAAGAAAGAACAATGCCGGATGGCGCATAGACTATTTTATCGTTTCCGACAGGATAAAAGACAGGATACAAAGGGCGGATATACTTTCTGATATTTATGGCAGCGATCATTGTCCCGTGCTGCTTGAAATTGACATATAAAGGAGAGAAATGGATATGATCAAGGTCAGACACCTGACAAAAACTTATGTCAGGGATAAAGCTCTTGATGATGTGAGCTTTACGGTCAATGACGGAGAAATACTGGGCCTTCTGGGACCGAACGGCGCAGGAAAGTCAACAACGATGAATATCATCACCGGATATCTTTCATGCGACAGCGGAAGCGTCGAGATACAGGGAACAGATATGCTGGAGGAACCTACGAAGGCTAAAAAGAAGATAGGCTACCTTCCGGAAGTACCGCCTCTTTACAGCGATATGACCGTACAAAAATATCTGGAATTCATGTTTTCTCTGAAAAAGGTCAGGCTTCCCATGAAGGAGCACATAAATACCGTGTGTGAGAAAACCAATATCACTTCTGTACGCGAAAAACTTATTTCCAGTCTTTCAAAGGGTTATCGTCAGAGAGTAGGTCTTGCTCAGGCTCTGCTCGGAGATCCTCCGGTACTCATTCTTGACGAACCGACGGTAGGCCTTGATCCTGAGCAGATAATCGAGATAAGACGGCTTATCCGCGAGCTTGGAAAAGATCACAGTGTTATACTTTCCTCTCATCTGCTTTCAGAGGTACAGGCAGTATCGGATAAGATAGTTATTATCAATAAAGGCAGGATCGTTGCCGAGGAGACCACGAGCACCATGACCCAGAGCGGCAAGGCTACGAACCGCCTTTTCGTAGAGGCTGAATGCAGAAAAAATACGATGCTTACGCTGCTTAAAAACATTGACGGCGTTACCGGTGTAAAGTATCTTTCCGAAACCGAAAGAGGCTGCCATGAATTCGTTATCGACAGCAGCAGGGACGTAAGACGTCTTGTTTTCAAGGCGATAGCAAGAACGGATTTCAGTATTCTTAAGATGCAGCCCGCAGAAAGATCACTTGAGGATACTTATCTTGGTATTATTTCCGGTTCTGCGGCACCGGCCGATGAGAAGGCACCGGATAATAAACCGGATGATAAAGGATCGGAGCAGACTGCTTCAGAGGAAACATCTGCAGAAGAGGTAAAGGAGGCGGAAAACGATGACAGCGATATTTAAAAGAGAATTTGCATCCTATTTTGCCTCTCCGGTCGGATATGCTGTTTTAGCCGCCTTTGCGTTTTTTAACGGGATATTCATGTATGTGCAGTGTCTGTTCATAGGGACATCGAGTCTTTCGAATGTATTTACCAGTATGTTTTCGACAGTGCTGTTCATTATTCCTCTTATTACTATGCGCTCCTTTGCCGAGGATCGCAGGAACCGCACGGATCAGGCGCTCCTGACATCACCGGTAAGCATCCCGTCTATAGTACTTGCAAAATATCTTTCTGCTGCTGCGATGCTTCTTGTGTGTCTCAGTGCATATGTGATAGACGGTCTTGTACTTTCGTTTATTTCAAAGCCGGACTGGAGCGTTATTATCGGTAATATTTTCGGTATCCTGCTTTCCGGTTCTGCATTTATCGCAATGGGTATTTTTATTTCCTCGCTTACCCAGAGCGTTATCGTTGCTGCACTTGTAACATTTGTAGTAAATGTTCTCATAACGCTTATAGATACAATAGCTACCACAACAAGCAATGAAGCTGTCAATATGATAGTGAATGTTCTGTCATTTCAGGAAAAGTACGCTCAGTTTGCTCTCGGAGTCGTATCATTTTCCGATGTACTGTTTTTCATTTCGATAACCTTTATTTTTCTGTTCTTTACAGACAGGGTCATCGAAAGAAGAAGATGGGCGTAAGGAGGGTCGGAATTGGAAAAAAAAGAAAAAAAGACCGAAGGCGAAAAGCTTTCCTTCAAGGCTAAAAAAAGACTTTCCTCCGCTGCGCTTACAGCTCTTGTGCTTGCGGCGGCAATACTTCTCAATGCGCTCGCAATAATCCTTACGGATAAATTCTCTGTGTTTACTGCTGATATAACCTCCGGAAGCACCTACAATATAGACCAGCAGTCCAGAGAGCTTGTTCATTCGATCGACAAGGATGTTACCATACGTTTCCTTTCTTCAAAAAACACATATCAGACCTTCGATAATTATTTCAGGCAGGCTGTGAGCGTTGCTGAACAGCTTGCAAGGGAGTCCGGCGGTCATGTGAAAGTTGAGTATACAGATCTCGTGCAGAATCCTAACCTGCAGAGCAAATATCCGGATGTCAGGCTTACAACAACGGATGTTATAGTGAGCTGCGGAGAAAAGTACAATATCCTTGCAAAAGAGGATATGTATGAATTTGAAAGCTATGCTTCGGATTATCAGTATATCACCGCATCAAATGCCGAACAGACGATAGATGAAGCGATACTGAAGGTCACAAGCGATATCAGCACCAAGGTGGTTCTTGTAACGGATAACAGCGGTGACGATTTTGATTATTTCAGGAGCGTCCTGAAAGCAAACAATTACGATCCGGTCGATATCACTATAGAAAAAGACGAGATACCCTCCGATGCGGGAACGGTCATACTGCTTGCGCCCTCTGAGGATTACAGCAAGGATGCCGTGGAAAAGCTTGCAAAATTCCTGAACAATGACGGACAATTCGGAAAGGGCATGATAGCGATACCTTTCCGTCAGAAATCAGAAACGCCCAACATTGACGAGCTTCTTTCTGTATATGGTCTGAAATTCCTGAGCGGCCTTGCATTCGATATGGATACCAACCGCCTTATGAGCACCAGCTATTACATGGGTATTCTTTCTCTGTTTGCATCAAGGCAGTATACTGACGGCTTTACTGCAGAAACGAATCCTGTGCTTGTTTCACTTGCAAGACCTGTTGTTTCTGCGAACGACGAACTGTATACGCCTCTTCTGAAGCTTTCGTCAAAATCCGGCTTCTGCGATTATGATGCCGAAGAAGAGACATGGTCTATGACGGATGCTGTTGTCGGAAGCATGGTAGTTATGGCAAGCGGCTCAGCCGGAGACGAGGATGTCACATCTACCGTCGTAGCGGCAGGTTCTTCTCAGATGTTTGGTGAAGCATATCTGCAGTCGCAGTATTCAAACCAGAAATACATCCTTCAGATGATGGCAGGACTCAATCACAGGGAAGAGAAGGGGATCACTCTTGAGAAAAAGGTGATCACTGATTATGACATAACAATAAGCCAGTCCGCAAAGATCACTCTCGGTGTCATCCTTTTTGCGATAGTTCCGTCTGTGATAATTGCAGCAGGCTTTGTTGTATGGATCCTTCGCCGCAGAAAATAACGGAGGCGCTTTATGAAAAAGAATACGATCCTTATAATCGTAATTTGCGTTGTCATCGCGCTCCTCTGCGCAGGCATTGCCGTTGTGGTCATGATGCCCGGCGACAAGATACCGGATGTCAGATCATCTTCCGATATACTGATATATGATAAATCGGAAATGGATGCCGAACAGATAATCATTACCAATCACGACGGTGAATTCAGCTTTGCCGGGATCAATTACTCGGAGCAGGAGAAGGAAGCTTCGATCGCGAAAAAGGAAGAGGAGTTAGCGGAGAAAAAACAACAGTCTTCCGGATTTTCAGTTGATATTTCCGGTACGATATCCTCCGAAAGCTCTAAGAACCAGCGCACGATACAGAATATTACCCCGGACAGCATCAAAATGCATTATACTCTTCAGGGACATCCGGATGCTCCTCTCGACAAAAGCATGATGAATGTGCTGGCATACGAATGTCTGAGCGTTTCCGCAACTTCTATAGTTGATACAAGCGGAGCAAGGTTTTCCGAATATGGACTTGATGATCCGAGAGCGACCGTGACGACGGTATTCAGCGACGACAGCGTTGAGACAATCATGATAGGCAACACCGCTCCCGACGATCAGGGCGTTTACTTCCGCAGGGAAAACAGTCCGAATGTCTACCTCGCTGTTGAGGAGACCATGAAAATGATGCTCAAAAGTGAGCTCGATTTTGTTGATAAGACGATATCTTCCGCAATAGTCGAAGAGAGCTCTGACGCTAAGGGCACCGGGATAAACAGCGTAAATATCAAAGGCAGCTTCAGGGATTACGAGATCGCCACCGATAACGAGGGATCAATCAAATACCGCGTGAGCTGTATGATGCGAAAGCCCCGGGAGCTTATTGCCGACTATGAGTATGTTGATACATTCGGAAAGTCTCTGTATGAGCTGGAGGCGCAGTCTGTTGCGGCTCTTGATCCGGATGATGAAGCTCTGAAAAAATACGGTCTTGACGATCCCTATATGGACATTGCCGTATCCGCCTCCGACGGAACATCTGTTCATATCCTTTGCTCTGAAAAGAATGAAGACGGCACTGTCAATATAATGAAATACAAGGGCTGTGTGATATACGTTCTTTCAGAGGAAGATGCAAGCTCCTGGTATGGTATCGAATACTATGAGCTTTTGCCGGGAACTCTTGTGGTGCCTGATCTGTTCAATATGACAGCACTCGATATCACAAAAGACGGTAAGGATTACAGCTTCAAGGTCACGAATACTCCGACAGTCAACGCTCTGTATGAAGAGACCGTAAAAACCGATATTACGCTTGACGACAAAACGATAGATTTTGTTGAATTCAATAACTATATTGATCTTATCAAAAAGCTTGAGCGCATTGATCTCTGTGATATAAGCCCCGACGGTCTTGAACCGGAATACACCGCAAGCTTCAGCTATGAAAAGGACGGGGAAAAAGCCGTAGATGTGCTTTCAGTTTATAAAACAAAAGACGGCAAGCACTTTATCACACTTAACGGCACCGACGAGGGTTATATTGATTCTGTGCTGTTTGAGCGTTTTCTGCCTCAGCTCGATAATCTTATCGAGGGCAAGCAGATAGAGATCATCGACTATACCGACGAAGAGACCTCAGCGGAGACTGAAAGTAAAAGCGAATAACTACAGAAAACCGATGGAGCTGCCGCGTTGACGGCGCTCCATCTTATGTATCTGTACGACTGACCGCCCGACCGTTGCTACGCAACGACCGGGCTATTAAAAATTTGTTTTTTCAGCGGTGCCGCGGCGATCGACTACGAATAGTCATGACAGAGCGAGCGCAGTGAGCGACAGCGCGAAATGACACCGGCGGCACGCCGGCGCCGCAGGGCAGGCGCACTTTTGGGGGCTGTGCACGGATTTTTTTATAAAAAAGTTGACAACTGCAGCGCATAATGGTATATTATATAGTAACTGAAAGTAAATACGCCGCCGGATAGAGGTGCGGCAGTGTCGTGTAGTGTGATTGAGGCAGCCGGTGCCGTTGAAGCACATGAATAGACCCGCCGCCGAAGAAAAGCGTAGGCAGCGCTTTTCTGGGTGTATGGCAGAGCTGTCATACAACTGTCATCATAAGCTTATGATGGGGAGCTATCGTGCATTGCGGGCGCTTTGCGTCTGCATTTGTCTGTTCCTATAATGTTTATGTGCCGGAGCTTTTAATTAAGTCCGGCGCTTTTTTATACTAATTTCCGATAAAACGCTTTAAAAATATTTGAGCAGAATTTAACGCCAAAGATATTAAAGTGTTTTATTGGATATTAGTATCAGGCGCAGCTTTCATGAAAAAGAATTAAGGAGAGAGAAAGATGGAAAAAAAGTATAATGTAGGTATCATAGGCGCAACGGGTATGGTAGGTCAGCGTTTTGCTACCCTTCTTGAAAACCATCCTTGGTTCAATGTGACTGTTCTTGCAGCAAGCGCAAGAAGTGCAGGCAAAACATATAAGGAGGCTGCAGGAAACCGCTGGGCAATGACAACTCCTATGCCCAAGGCTATGGAGGATATGGTCATTGTTGACGCTGCCAATGTTGAGGAGGTTGCGTCAAAGGTCGATTTCGTTTTCTGCGCAGTCGATATGAAAAAGGAAGATATCCGCGCACTTGAGGAGGCATATGCAAAGGCTGAATGTCCTGTTGTATCAAACAACAGCGCTCACCGCTTCACTCCCGATGTTCCTATGGTCATCCCGGAGATAAATGATAACCACCTCGAGATAATCAAATCACAGAGAGAGCGTCTCGGTACAAAGAGAGGCTTCGTTGCTGTAAAGTCAAACTGCTCACTTCAGAGCTATGTTCCGGCTATCCATCCCCTGATGAAGTACGGCGTCAAGAAAGTTCTTGCCTGCACATATCAGGCAATTTCCGGAGCTGGCAAGACCTTTGAAAGATGGCCTGAAATGATAGACAACGTTATCCCCTACATAGGCGGAGAGGAAG
>CADCPT010000101.1 GCA_902803385.1 uncultured Ruminococcus sp. | reverse complement strand
TGGCGGCAGGCAGATGGAACAAGTGGCGGCATGAAGCCGGAGGAGCGTTCATTTACTCGTCGGCACTGTCGAGTCACAGCTCGGAAAAGGTATGGGCATGGACACCGCTGAGCACCGATGAGATCTTTGCGAGAGAGGCAGAACGAGAGAACGAGAAAAAGCGCGAAAAGAAGCTGAACAGGAATCCCACTGCAGACCCGGAGTTATTAAAATACGGAACGGATATCGACGCATATTACGAAAAGGCGCTGGAAAAGCTGCGCGGGGAGTTCTGCTGGGCGACCGTAACGATGATGAAAAAAAAGACTCCGGTATGGCAGATCGCGCCGCTGCATGGAAAATTAGTTTTCGGCCGGATCAGTAAAAACTATTGTGATAACTCGGATATAGTGACCCCCTGGACTGAGGGTACTACCGCAGACGAGTTTATCGATTTTCTGTGTTCATACACTCACGATACGGTCATGCGCTCAAATCCTGAGGAAAAATTCAGGCTTGGTACTGACATTAACGTATATCTGGAAACAGCTTTCAGAAATGTCAAAAAAGATTATCGCTGGCTTGACAAAAAGATGCTCAAGAAAACCTGGCAGTATGATATACAAAGGGTCAATGGAGATCTGGAATTCGTAAGAAGATACTGGGATGAAAGCGAATATTCGGTGTATGATGCCGAAAGCGCGGAACAGTTCATAGAATGGGTTGAACACGACTATCAGAGCCTGGCGCTCCGGGAGAATGAAACCGTTGCCAGTTATGCTGCTCATTTCGGACATATCGATCTGCACGGCTGGAATCTTGAGAGCTATGTTTTCTATAAGCTGAAATCGGGCGACTACAAAGTGAGCGTAACGGCAGGAGACCGCACGACCGGCGGCAGCAGGGATTTTTTCATCACACCCGATTGCTTTGAGGCAAAGACCTATGAGGAGTTTCTTGACCGTTATCTTGAGATTGTTCCGGGTTACTCCTTCGGACTCGGCAAGAAGGACCTCTTGCCCGACAAAGACCTGAAAAAATTTCTCGGGTACTGAAAAACACCTGACAGCTCCCGGCTTGTAGATATAGGACATAGCATGCAATAATCAGAAGACAGCATAACATCTCAGATGGAACAAAATCAGTAAGTAAGAGGAGAGAGATAGCGGTGAAGGTCTTGGATAATTTATCAGCAGAAGAGGCATTGGAAAAACTAAAGACCGGAAATGATAAGTATATTAGCTCTGTGATCGGATCGGGCAATATTTCTGCAGCCCGCAGGGCAGAAACAGCATTAAACGGGCAGCATCCTTATGCAATAATCATATCCTGCTCGGATTCAAGAGTTATACCTGAAAGTATATTCAGCGCCGGAATAGGAGATCTGTTCGTTATCCGTGTTGCCGGAAATGTAATGGACGATCATCAGCTCGGATCGGTAGAATATGCAGCCTCACATTTAGGAGTCAAGCTTATAGTCGTATTGGGACATGATCACTGCGGAGCTGTTGATGCTGCGATCAATCACGATCCTGACGGGTATGTCAAGTTCATAACTGACGAGATCAGAAAAGCTATCGGTGATGAGACAGATGAATACAAGGCTTGTTGTCTGAATGTTCAGCACAGTATCAGGATCATTGAGAACAGCTTTGAGATCCATAAGGAAGAAGAACATGGTTTAAAGGTCGTCGGTGCTGTCTATCATCTTGAAAGCGGATCTGTTGATTTCGATACAGTGAGTCAGGGATAATGAGCGCGATAGAGATAATAAGGCAAAGACATTCTGTTACTTAAAGATATACCTCATAACAGGGGTGTTGATGATGAATTCAGAGCAAAAAGACAGTCCCGCTTTATGCGTGATACGGAGGAAAAGAAATGAAAAAAATTGGTTTAGTCGGCGGTACAGGACCTGAGTCCACGCTGATGTATTATAAGGAACTGAACTTGCGGATCGACAGTATGACAGGCGGAAAAGAAATGCCCGATGTCGCCATTGAAAGCGTAAATTTCCGTAAGGCATGGGATCATGTTTCGAGCGGGAATTATAGTGAGCTTATTGATTATCTTTCCGAAAAGGTCAGTTTACTGAAAGGATCAGGCTGTGATATCATAGCGCTTACAGCCGGAACAATGCACATAGTGTTCGATGAAATCGAAAAGCAAACAGGGGTATCGCTTGTCAGTATTCCGAAAGCAGTATGCGATGAAGCTGTACGCAGAAATTATAAAAAAGTCGGACTTTTAGGAACGGTATTTACGATGGAAAAGGATTATATGAAAAAAGACCTGATAAATGCCGGTATTGAGGTGTTTGTTCCGTGCAAAGACGACAGGGAGCTTATCGCAAAAAGGATCTTGGAAGAGCTGGAGCTGGGCATCGTAAAAGACAGTACATTACAGGAGTTTAACGCAATAATAGAAAAGATGCGCGTTGAAAATGGTATCGAGGCTGTTATACTTGGCTGTACGGAACTGCCGCTTCTTCTGAATGATGAAAACTCTGCCTTGCCTTGTTTGGACAGCGTTGATATTCATATCAGGGAGCTTATCAGGCTTGCAACGAATGATAAAAGATTTGTTTTGAATAAATATACATATGAGGACGATAACATGAACGAAATATGGGAGAAAATATATAAAGCATACATTTATTCATTTCCGCTGATGATAATGGATGCCACAATGAGAGCCTGCACCAATACGGCAGAGCCTGACTGCCCCGGAAAAGCTCCGGCTAACAGATGGATGCATGCAAAAGAGCTTGCAAACGCATCCTTCCGTCAGGTAGTTACTCCAAATGTTGATACAATTTACTCTCAGGTCTTTTTAGATCTGAGTAAGGACGCACTGGTGCTGCATAAGCCTGCGGTTTCCCGTTATGTTATGTTTCAGATCATGGATGCATGGTCAGACACTGTGGCTGTTCTTGGCACCGGCGGAGATACTGACGATGAACAAACATATCTTCTGACGGGGCCGGATTTTTGCGGGGAAGTACCTTCCGGTATGACGCAGGTCAGAATTCCGACCGGCATTGCATGGCTTCTCGGAAGAGTTATCTGCTACGGTCCGGATGATATGGGCAATGTCTACAAGCTCCAGGAGGAGATGGACGTTAAGCCTCTGTCTGTATGGAAGTCGGGCGGTGAGCTTCCGAAGGGTAAATATGATCCGGATAATGATGGCATTCCGATCCGCATGGTCTTTTCTATGGGACCGGAAGAATACTTTGACCGCGCCAATAAGCTGATGATCTCTAATCCGCCATATGCGGAGGATGCACCCATCCTGAAGGAGATAGCAGAGGTCGGAGTGGGACCCGGATCAGCCTTCGATCCCGGTATACTCGGAAAAGATGCCGCGGAAAACTGGAAGAATATGATCGCAGGACTTGCTAAGGAGCTTACCGGCAAAAATGCAAAATTTATGGTCCAAAACAAGTCTTTCCGGTTCTTCGGCGACCCTATAAGCAGGTTCGGGACGGAATATGAATACAGATGTCTTATAGCCATAGGAGGCTTCGGAGCAAATCCTGTTGATGTGGCAGTGTATATGAAATCAGGTACTGATGATACGGGCGCGGCATTAAACGGCAGGAACAGGTACGTTATGCATATTGAGGCAGGGGAGATGCCACCGTTCAAAGAGAAGGGCTTCTGGTCGATCACGGCTTACGGTGACGATGATTTCCTTATTGATAATCCCATCAACCGTTATTCCGTAAGCAACAGAACGGCTCTTGAAAAAAACGAGGACAGATCTGTCGATATCTATATTCAAAAGGATGAGCCGGAAAAGCACCGGGCGAACTGGCTTCCTGTCTCGGAAGAAGGATTCCACCTTTTCCTGCGGATATACCGTCCGGATGATTCTGTACTTGACGGCAGTTGGACAGCGCCGTCAATTGTGATCAGATAGGGGAGGTCAATGATGATCATGGATTATGATCATATGTTAGAATATGTTAAGGATACCCTATATAGCAGCGGAAATGATAAACCAAACAGAGAGTATCAGCATTTCCGCAGTCGGTTCAGCCACACAAAGCGCGTTCTGAGCTGGTGCGAGAGACTCCGGCGGGCATATGACGGACCTGTTAATGAATGTGTTTTATATGTATCTGCGATCTTTCATGATGTCGGATATGCGGTCGCAGATGATGAAAATGCTGTTCCTCATGCGCAGGCAAGCGCAGAGCTTTTCAGAGAATACTGCAAAACGCATGATGTTTCATATATACCGATAATATCAGAAAATATATCATTACATTCAGATAAAAGCCTTTTAAAACAGGCTGACACTCCTATTGAACTGATACTTCTCATGGAGGCAGATCTGTTGGATGAAACAGGTGCTCTGTCAATATTATTTGACTGCCTGTCCTCAGGCGAACGACATTCGGACAGCTACGAAGCGGCTTATGAACACATATGCAAGTATTCCTGCCGGAGCTTTGACGATGATCCAATGGTCACTCCGGAAGCGATCAGGATCTGGGAAGGAAAGAAAAAACTTGTAAGAGCATTTGTTCATTCATTGGAAACAGACCTTAACATAGCACCATGATTTTTTTGATATTCCCTGCGGTGCACTTCTCCTTCCGCCCGACCGTGCCTTCGGGGCGACCGGGATGCTAATAATTTGTTTTTTAGAGGTGCCAGGCGCTTCGCGCCTGGCACCTCTGAAAAAACACTATAATAAAAGTGCGCCGCATTAAAAAATGTATTGACAAATAAAAAATAAGATGTTATACTTTCACTCAAAGGTTTGCTGTCTCACATAATCAGGCAAACAGGAAAGGAGTATAAATATGATTGTTAAAGAGGTATCTTTCTGTTAACTGAATATTGGCATGGTTTTCAGACCGCGGGGGACAGTGCCCCTTCTGTAGTCGTGCCGTTTAAGGAACCTTTCGTGATCATTGACTGATTTTTCAGCGCACTCGGAAAGGGTGTGCTTTTTATATGCCTTTCAGCCGCAGAGATCCCATGAGGGTTGCTTTCTGCGGCATTTTTGCGCCATTTTCAGTTGACGGAAAACAGTAATAACTGGAATTGGAGGAATAAGCATTGAATATCAAAGATTACGGATTTGATCATTACACAGAAAAAGACAGTATCAGCGCAGCTCCTGCGCGAATTGTTGCCGTTCATAAGGGACGCTTTGGCATAGTGTCCGACTTCGGCGAAGGCTATGCAGTGCTGAAAGGCAGGGGGTATTACCATGGCGGAGAGAGCTTTCCCACTGTTGGCGATTTTGTGCTGATCGAACATAACAACGACGGCGACAGCCGCATTATCAAAACTCTGGAGCGCAGGACTTATTTTTCGCGGCGCGATCCCGATAAGGGCAGAGGCGAACAGGCTGTTGCGGCAAACTTTGATTATGTTTTCATTATGCAGTCGATGAATCACGACTTCAACCCCAAAAGGATGGAACGATACCTGACCGTTGCCCGTCAGTCAAAGGCTGAGCCTGTTATCGTACTTACAAAGGCCGATCTGACAGACGATCATCTGCCTTATATCCTTGAAGCGAGCAATGTTGCGGAGGGCGTGAGACTCTGTATCGTCAGCGCAAAAACAGGCTACGGAATGAATGAGCTTCAGCCGTGTCTGCAAAAGGGGAAAACACTTGTTTTCCTTGGCTCGTCAGGCGTCGGAAAATCGAGCCTTGTCAATGCGCTTGCAGGTGAAAGCATTATGGATGAGGGCGGTATCAGAGAGGACGACAGCAAGGGCAGGCACACAACAACTCACCGTCAGCTTATCATGCTTAAAAACGGGGTAATGATAATCGACACCCCGGGTATGCGTGAGCTTGGTATGTGGGATATAAGCGAAGGTCTCGGCGAAGCCTTTTCGGACATCGAAGCTCTTGCAGAGTGCTGCAGATTCCGCGATTGCAGGCACGAATCCGAACCCGGCTGTGCCGTCCGGGAAGCTATACGGAGCGGTGAGCTTGACGAAAGACGCTTTGAAAGCTACAAAAAAATCAAAGCAGAGGCAAAATACGGCGGTGACTCTGCTGAATACCGCAGACAGAAGGAACAGTTTTTCAAGACTGTCACGGTCAACGAAAGAAAAAAGAAAAAGAATATGCCCGGCTATAAGCCTTGATCATTTTCAGTTCAGAGCATCCCTGCCCTGACGGCTCTGAACATCCTCACTGCCGCATTATAGTATAGCCGTCCGGCATTTTCCATGGCGTATTCAAGCGTCATCGGGCAGTCAATGATGCACTGCAGAGAGGATATCCCGCAGTCAAATATCTTGTCGGCGCCGTCACCGAGCGAACCCGACAGTCCGATGCATCTGATGCCCTGAGCCTTGGCATGAGTGCCTACTCCCATCATTACCTTGCCGCAGACGCTCTGGCTGTCGGTGCAGCCTTCGCCTGTGATCACGAGATCAACGCCTGAAAGCGTTGCGGCAAAATCAATTAGCTCCAGAACGGTCTCTATCCCGGACTGCATTTTACCTCCGAGAAAAACATGCAGAGCAGCACCAAGACCGCCTGCCGCGCCTGCACCCTCGATCATATCGCAGTCGATGCTGAATTGCGAGCGTATCACATCACGGAAGCTGCACATTCCGCTTTCAAGAATATCTATCATTTCGGGCGACGCACCCTTTTGTTTTGCAAAGGTGTGTGTCGCTCCGTTTTTACTGCACAGCGGATTCCTGACATCGCACATTACTGTGATACGGCAGTCTTTGAGACGTTTGTCAATACCGCTTGTGTCTATGAAGGCGACGTCGGAAAGCTCGCGTCCGAAGCCTGAAAGCTCTCTGCCGTCATCTGAAATGAATCTCACGCCCAAAGCTCTCATACAGCCCATGCCGCCGTCGTTTGTCGCAGAACCTCCGACAGCCACGGAAATATCCCTGCAGCCTCTGTTCAGTGCGTCTGTTATCAGCTCACCTGTGCCGAAGGTCGTTGTATCCATCGGGTTTCGCAGCTTCTCCGGAACAAGAGTCAGCCCCGAAGCCGCTGCCATTTCAATGACCGCCCTGTTGCCGCCTATTATTCCGTAAGCGGCTGTTATTTTGTTCATGAGCGGATCATGCACCTCTGACGTAACGATACTGCCGCCGGAAGCAGAAACGACGGCGCTGACCGTACCCTCGCCGCCGTCTGCAACAGGTATTCCGATACATTCACAGCCGGGGAATACTTCATTTGCCGCCTTCGTCAATAATTCAATTGTCTGCTCACTTGTCAGACTTCCCTTGAAGGAATCGGACGCAAAAAGGAATCTCATATGTCCATCTCCATATATCTGCGGTATGTCTTGAAGCCTGCGGCTTCGTAGAACCCGAGCGCACCGGAATTGAATTCCCACATATTCAGCTCAAGCCTTGAAAAGCCCTCGCTTTTTGCATAGCTACGTATGAACGAGATCATTTCCCGTGCGATCCCCTGTCTGCGATATTTTTCATCCACACCGAATTCATCAATGTCGAGGAAATCCCGTTCCTGCATATAAGGGCTTTCCGGCTTTGTTATATGGTTCAGTGTTGCAAAGCCGCAGATAGTTCCGTCGCTGTCATATACAACGATCTTTTTCAGAGGATCACTGAAAATATCATAGACATAGTTTTTCAGCTCATCCGGAAAGCCTGCCTTGAATACCTCCGGCTTGCCGATCACATGTATATCATTTACCTGCTTCCTGATCTCATTGATCTTTTCGAGATCACCATATTCCGCAAAACGAATCTTTCCGTTCAAATCATTGTCCCCCTTCCCGCTCATCAAAGAAGTCTATATCTGATATTACCTCGATCTCCCTGTGGGTCACGGGACAGAGGAATACCATTTTTCTACAATGAAGGCACTGCCGGGGAAATACTTCCCTGCTGCCGCCGTACATATCGTCACCTGCAAGCGGATGACCGATGCCTGACATATGCGCTCTTATCTGATGAGTCCTTCCGGTTTCAAGGTGAAGCTCCAGAAGACTGTATTGCTCACCGTAGTTTTCAAGTACGGCATAATGCGTCACTGCCCTTGCTCCGCCTTCTCCGATCTCGCGCTGAATGGAATGTCCGGGCTTCACTCTCAGCGGAGCATCTATCGTTCCCGAGCCGGTAAGCTTTCCTTCGCAGAGGGCAATATATGTCTTTTGACAGTGCGAGGACAGATGATCAGCTGCAAATGCATTTTTGGCTGCAAGTACAAGACCCGATGTATCTTTATCAAGACGGTTCACCGGACGGAAAAGTATGTTTTCACCGCGCTGCATCGAAATAAAAGCGGCAGCGTTCGCAAGGGTGTTGCTCTGATGCTCTCCGACCGGGTGTACCGGCATATGCGGCGGCTTTATGTATACAACGGCATTGTCATCCTCATAGGCGACTTTCACATCGAGATCAACAGGCTCGATATACGGCTTGTCCTCCGGGAAATTCAGCACGAGAATATCGCCCGAGGAAAGCTTGTCGATGCTTTTTATTGTTTCACCGCGGACGGTCATTCCGTTTTCGGTCTGCTTCAGCCGGGAAAGCATCCTTGCTGACATTCCGCATCGGCGGCGAAGGAAGGTTTTTACGGTTATCCCGTTAAGCTCCGGCGGTATCGTGAACTGCAATGCACTCATCTCCTGCTCAGTGTCAAAAGCTCGGTAAGGCTTTTTATTTTCATATCACACAATGGGTGGGGGAGGACGACTCTGTCAGCCGGGTCAAAAAGACAGGTATCAAGTCCGGCATTTTTGCCGCCCTGCATATCCGATGTAAGTGAATCACCGACAACAAGCACCCTCGCTCTGTCATTTTCTTCTATCCGTGAAAGAACTATATCAAAAAAGGCCTTGTCGGGCTTCTGCACATCAAGCTCATCAGAAATAAACAGCTCTTTGAAATATTTACTGACCGGGGAGATAGCAAAGCGTCCACGCTGTACTTTTTTCAGACCGTTTGTTATGATATACATCTGAAAATGCCCGGCAAGAATTTTCAGTGCCTCTTCCGTTCCGGAAAGAAGAACTGCCTGCTGTGAAAGCTCAGCTATATAAATATCTGCAAGCTCATCAGCCCTGTCAAAACCGGCAAAGCACTCTTCAATAAGCCTTCTGAATCTCATTACGCGCAGATCCGAACGGGTGATCTCCGCCTTTTCAAATTTCTTCCAAAGCTCAGTATTGATCGTGTCGAAGCTTGTGAATATTTCATTATCAAATAATAGTCCCGAAGAGGTGAGGCTGCTTTTCAGAGCCTCATACTCACACTTCGGGAAATCGAATATCGTATCATCTGCATCAATAAGAAGTGTTGTATAATACATCAGTGCCTCCTTAAATATATATACAATTTATCGGTGCCGGGCAGATACTTTGTCCGGCACCGATCAGATTCTTTATGCGTTGGTGTTCAGTGAATTCCACGCCTGAACAGGAGTCTGGCTACTGGATTTCCTCTGCATTACAACAAAGCGGAAACTTATATCTGCCGCGTCAAATGTATCGGCAGTGCTCAGTGATGTTATCCTCGCAATATCCTCTTTCGTAAGGGTGTTTTTCACGTTTATCGTATATTTACTGTTATCCCCGGAAGGAGCCAGCCTGCTGAAAAACTCCCTGTTCTCCATAACGTTGTTTGCTTCAACATGCGTTGCAAACACATACTTGTTTTCATTGCTGATGTGCTTTACATACTTCCAGCCGGCCGCTGCGTAAACGTTTTCGGCGGAGGTATCTTTCGCTATGCTGAAAATAACGCGTGCATTTGCTTTGACTTTATTCGTTTCTCCGACTTTGAAAATGCCATAGGAGTAAACATCGTCAAGACACTGTTCCCAGGCAGAGCCGAGAGTCATCTCCACAAAAGCATAGCAGTCAGCCTCAGAGCCTGTAAATGTGAATTTCGGGATCTTCGAGATATTATGCCCCGGGAAGATCTCAAACGTTCCGTCGGTGGTGAAGGTAAGTCTTCTTTCCTCGTCGTTTTCGGAAATGAATATCTCACCCATTTTTATCATACGCGCTGCGTCAGCGCCGCTTGTTCCGATTATGTACTTGGAGAAGGTAACGCAAAGTGAAAGAACCGTAGCAATGGAAAGATAAAGCGCAAGGGAACGGATAGATGTTCGTCTGAGAATAAGTACAAGTTTTTCTCTCAATTCCCTCACTTCCTTCTATAATTATTTGAGTATATTTGCACAAATTAATTATAACATACCATTGAAATTTTTTCAATATCGTCAATATAGAAAGTGATAAGACATTATTGGACATTTTGACCGTGACAGATAATTACTCTTCGCTTTACATCGTGCGTCCGAAGGAAGTGCCCCTGGGGTGCGCCTGCCTTGCGGCACACTTAGATATAGTGTTTCTTAGGGAGGTCTGTCGCATTAAAACTTCCCATCCGCCCGACCGCACCTTCGGCGCGACCGGGCTATTAAAAATTTGTTTTTTCAGGGGTGCCGGGCGCAAAGTGCCGGCACCCCTGAAAAAACACTAAAAAAGTGCGCCGCAAGGTAGGCACACTTAAAATAATTCAAGGGCTGCCGCAAAAGCCAGGCTCTGCGGCAGCCCCTTCATATACTGTTTGAATAGTTATTACAATTACTCTTCCTCGAAGAACTTTGCATGTATAGCCTTGACTGCAGCGTCTGCATTGTCCTCGTCGATAAGAACGGAGATCTTTATTTCGCTGGTTGAGATCATGCGGATGTTGATGTGTGCGTCATAAAGAGCCTCGAACATCTTTGTTGCAACGCCGGAGTGGCTTTCCATACCTGCGCCGACAATGGAGATCTTAGCGACCTTTTCATCAACAAGAACGCTCTTTGCACCGATAGCGTTAGCATAGTCCTCCATTACTTCCTTTGCTTCATTTGCAGCTGATTTTGCAACAGTGAAGGAGATATCCTTTGTGCCGTCACGGCCGATGGACTGAAGAATGATATCTACATTGATCTTCTTTGCAGAAAGACGGGAGAACATTTTAAATGCAAGACCCGGCTCATCCGGAACGCCTATAACTGAAACTCTTGCTACCTCTGTATCCTTGGCAACGCCGCTTATCAACATTTTTTCCATTTTTTTAGCCTCCTTGACAATTGTGCCGGGGGTGTTGGTAAAGCTTGAAAGAACCTCCAGCTCGATATTATATTTCTTAGCCATTTCTACGCTTCTGTTATTGAGTACCTGTGCGCCGAGAGTTGCAAGCTCAAGCATTTCATCATAAGAGATGGTCTTAAGCATTTTTGCTCCGGGGATCTTTCTCGGGTCGGCGGTGTATACGCCCTGAACATCGGTAAAGATCTGGCAAAGGTCTGCATGCATAGCTGCTGCGATAGCAACTGCGCTGGTGTCTGAGCCGCCTCTGCCAAGGGTAGTGACGTCTTCGTAACGGTTGATGCCTTGGAAGCCTGCAACAACAACGATGTTGTTTTTGTCAAGCTCCTTTTCGATACGATCTGTGCGTACTCTTTTGATACGTGCGGAGGTATAGGCTGAGGATGTCTGGAAGCCTGCCTGCCATCCTAAAAGAGATACAACAGGGTATCCCAGTTTTTCTATGGCCATAGCAAGCAGTGAAATGGATATCTGTTCGCCTGCTGCCAGGAGCATATCCTTTTCTCTTTTGGATGCATCGGGATTGATCTCGTTTGCCTTTTCGATGAGGTCATCGGTAGTGTCGCCCTGAGCCGATACGACAACAACGACTTTGTTGCCATTTTTGTATGTATCGGTAACGATCTTAGCTACGTTGAACACTCTCTCGGCGTTTGCAACAGAGCTGCCGCCGAATTTCTGAACAATCAGACTCATTTTCTTTCCCCCAAATCTTTTTTCTTTGGTTTATCATAAATCCGAAATACGGATCTTTGATCTTACTGAAACGCCGCTGCTTTCAAGCTCTGCAACAGCCTTTTCCTGAGCGGCGGCAGTCATTGCGCCGCAGGTGAAGGCAAGCTCGTTTTCGGGAGCCTGCGCTCTTCCTATGACCTTGATATCGGCGAAAAGCTCTGCTGCTTTTGCAGCAGCTGCCTTGGAATCGCTGCATTCCGCTCTTATGTATACAGGGAATACTGTTTCGCCGTAGGGCTTTACAAGGCTTTCATCCCCGTCCTCCCAGAATACGAATTTCCTGTCTTTAAGATGCTGAACGCAGTCTATGATATCTGCTACAACTGCGCTTGCGGTCGGAAGCTTTCCGGCGCCCTTGCCGTAGAATACAACATCTCCGGTAGCATCGCCTCTTACAAGGATGCCGTTGAATACGTCATCAACATTTGCAAGCTGGCTGCTCTTCTCTATAAGCATTGGCTCGACCGTGATATCAAGTGTGCCGTCGTCAAGCTTTTTGACCTGACCTATAAGCTTTATCACGCCGCCCCATGCAGAAGCATATGATACATCTGAAAGGGTGATGTCGGTGATGCCCTTTGTATGAACAAGCTCGGGATAAATGTGCTTACCGTAGCAGAGTGAAGCAAGTATGCATATCTTTCTGCAGGCATCGTGACCCTCAACGTCGGCTGCAGGATTTCTTTCCGCATAGCCAAGCTGCTGAGCCATTTTGAGTGCGTCCTCGAACGACATCTTTTCCCTAATCATCTTTGTGAGGATAAAGTTGGTTGTGCCGTTAAGTATGCCTGCGACCTCGATAACGTCATTTGCGGCAAGGCACAGACCGATAGGTCTTATGATCGGGATGCCGCCGCCGACGCTTGCTTCAAAAAGATAGTTTACATTGTTTTCCTTTGCGATCTTCAGAAGCTCTGCGCCCTTTGTTGCCACAAGCTCCTTGTTTGAGGTAACAACGCTTTTTCCTGCTTCGAGGCAGGCCTTTGTAAAATCATATGCCGGGTGAACGCCGCCCATGACCTCGGCTACTACCTTTACTTCATCATCATTCAGTATATCGTCAAAGTTTTTTGTAAATTTATCGGAATAGGGAAGATCCGGGAATTCTCTGATGTCAAGAATGTATTTTACATCAAGCTCCGCTGCGGAGCGCTTCATTATTCCCTCCTGATGATTCATTATTACTTCTACGACACCTGAGCCTACAACTCCGTGTCCCATTACTGCAACCTTTACCATAAATAATACTCCTTGCTTTTATATTGATGTTTTCACTATCCTGTTACGGTCCGTCCGGAGTCGGTCCGTCGGGGGCATCCGGCGTTTCCGGTCCGTCCGGTGTTTCCGGCCCGTCCGGTGTTTCCGGTTCGTCCGGCGTTTCCGGTTCATCAGGTGTTTCCGGTTCATCCGGGTTTTCGGGTTCATCCGGTGTTTCCGGATCCTCTCCCGTCTCACCGCTGCTTTCGTCGTCCTCCGTGCTGCTTTCGTCTCCGGATTCTTCCTTGCTGCTCTCTTCGGGCTTTTTCGGATTCGGATCGTATGTTGACTTGGGAGGAAGATTATCAGCCGTGTAGTAGCCTACTGCTATCTTGTCGCTTGTCGGGAATTCCGTCAGCTTACCGTCTGAGATCACGTAGTTGTGCTGCTGTACCTCTCCGCCGAGGTTATAAGATTTTGCCGGCTTATCCTTAAGCCATTCCGCCATAATATCACGCCACAGGATGTGCGCGCTTCCCTGCTCGTCAACGGCGATGGGGGATGATGTATTATGACCTGTCCATATACCTGCAACGGCATAGGGGGAAGCTCCTACGAACCATACGTCACAGGAACTGTCTGTTGTACCTGTTTTGCCGATGATATCCCAGCCGTCTATCTTTGCCCTGTATCCGAGAGCCTCACCGCCTGCATTGACGACTTCATGGAGAAGCCTGTTCATTATGGTGGCGGTCTCGGGGGTGATTATGCTTGTAGGTCTGCCTCTGTCACGGTTATCAAGGATGACATTTCCTTCGTTGTCTTCAACATAGAAGTACGTATAAGGCTCATAGTAGCAGCCGCCGTTTCCGAAGATCATATATCCTGCTGTCATCTCTTCGACTGTAACGCCGCCGTTGAAACCGCCGATGGAAAGACCTGCGCGGTTCTTGCTGTCTATATCTTCGTTGAGGTGTGTGAAGTTAAGATCTTTTGTAAGGAAGTTGTAGCTGTTATCAAGTCCGATCTTGTCAAGAACGGATACAGCTGCAGCGTTCGAGGAGATATTCAGTGCTCTTGTTACGGTTATATTGCCGTAGTAGGACATATACCAGTTGTTAGGACCGGGCACGGGATTTCCGTCCTTCCAGCTCCAGTCCGGTGCCGGCTTATCTTCTATAAGGGAAGAAAAGTTTATCAGCTTTGCATCAAGAGCCGGGGTGTATGTTGCAAGAGGCTTGATAGTAGATCCTGGCTGCAAAACAGACTGCGTTGCCGTATCCCAAAGCAGACGTCCGTCCTTTTCGGCTCTGCCGCCGACCGTTGCAAGTACTCTGCCTTCGTAATCGATAAGCTCATAGCCGACATTGAGCGTGGGGTCGGCAGGTGTTTTCCATTCCTTGATCTTGCGTTCTGCCATTTCCTGCGCATTCTTATCCATTGCACAGTATATGTTCAGACCCTTGTTGTAGATCATATCCTCTGCGGTGCTTACGTCGATATTCAGCTCCTTCTGCAAGGCTTTCAGAACATCCCTGTAAACACGGTCCATATACCAGTTCCAGTCGTTTTCGTCGTCGTCGCTTTCTTCGATATAGCCTATGAATTTCATATCGACTATCTCTTCGAGAGACTGTGTGTATTCTTCAAGGGTTATGAATCCCTGATCATACATTTCATAAAGAACATGCTTAGCCCTTTTCTTTGTATTTTCCGGATATATCAGCGGGTTGAATGCATACGGGTTCTGTGTTATGCCTGCGATGGCCGCACATTCGGCGATCGTACAGTCTTTTATGTCCTTATTGTAATAAAGGTTTGCGGCTGACTGAACTCCGTTGCAGCCTGCGCCGTAGTTAACGATATTAAGGTATGCTTCAAGGATATCATCCTTTGAATTCTGTTCCTCGAGCTTCAGGGCACGGAAGATCTCCCTCAGCTTTCTGGTCATGCTCACTTCGTTGTCGTTGGTAATGTTTTTGATGAGCTGCTGGGTCAGGGTCGAACCGCCGTAATCAGCTCCGCCGGTCGCAAGCGTCAGGATAGCTCCGCCGGTACGGATAAAGTCAACGCCCTTGTGATCGCGGAAGCGCTTGTCCTCAATGGCGATCTGGGCTTCGACCATATGCTCCGGAATGTCTTTATAAGGCACCCACACGCGGTTTTCGCTTGAATAGAGCTCCTGATATTTCTCAAACTCTCCGGTCTCTTCATTTTTTACCCATACAAAGCTTGTAAGGGAAAGCTTTATCTTGTCGAGGTCGAAGGGCAGCGGCTCGGAGGCGATGCCTATCACATAGATGAGAGATGATATTCCCACAACGATGCCTGTTACAAGAACTATCATAATGATCGTAAGAATAAAGTTTTTAATGGTGGAAAATAAACCGCCGATCACCGAGCCTGCGGACACCGAGGATCCGGAAGTTGCTTCTTCGTTATAATTGCTTATATCGGTTTTTCTCATATGATCTTTCCGCCTCCGTTTTTAGTCAGAATCATCATCTTTTTATGCTCATTTCAGAAAACAATTATTGATATTGTTTTGCTGCTGCGGATTTTTAGAAATACACAATAC
>CADCPT010000100.1 GCA_902803385.1 uncultured Ruminococcus sp. | reverse complement strand
CTCCCACAGGCTTTAATCCCATTACCGGCGTGATCACAGTTAGTCTCTCTGCTGATAATTCCTCAACAGATGATGTAACAGAGAATAACCCCGAAACGATCTATTGCACGATCAACGGAACTCAGAAATCAGCATCCAATGATTATAAGGTAGAGGTTGAGAACAGACAGGGCTCTGTACTTCCCACGACCGGCGGCATCGGTACGATCATTCTTACGGTGATCGGCGCAGGTATCGTAATCATCGGTATTGTTCTCCCTTTAAGCAAAAAGAAGAAGGACTCAAAGTCCCGATAAAGCATGAACAATAAGCTGAGAAATCTGATACGGATTGTTATAATTCTCATTGGCGTCGGAATATTGGTTTATCCGTCTGTCAGCGTATTTCTTATGCATCAGAACTCAAGCCGTGTCATAGCTTCCTATGATGACTCGGTAAACAGGACAAGGACTGAACGGCTTGAGGCTTTGATGAATGAGGCGATAGAGTATAATAAGCTGCTTGTCTCAGCCACGAATAACGACAAGCCTCCGTTTGACGCTGACGGAAATCCTATTTCCCTTGACAGCTACGACAGAATGCTAAACCTCAACGGTGACGGCATGATGGGATATATTTCTATTCCGAAGCTGAACCTTACGGCAAGAATCCTTCACGGCACAGAAGAATCGGCGCTTCAGGTAGCAATCGGACACATGAAAAATACCTCTCTTCCGGTCGGAGGCAACTCTACTCACGCTGTTCTTTCGGGTCACAGGGGACTTCCGACAAACGAGCTGTTCACAGATATCGACAGGATAGAGATCGGTGACAAATTCTACATAAAGGTACTCAACAGTACCCTGTGCTATACGGTGGATCAGATAGTAACCGTGCTTCCCGATGAAACGGAGGAGCTTGCGATAAAAAAGGGTAAGGATTATGTTACCCTCGTTACCTGTACGCCATACGGAATAAACTCTCACAGGCTGCTCGTGAGGGGCGTCCGCACAGAATATGACGAGGCGGAGGGGATCTCGGTATATGAGCCGGATGAAAATGAGTCCTTCTGGTGGGATAATCTTCCGGTTCAGTACAGGCACATGATGATCGGTTTAGCGGTTATTATTGCCTTTCTGATACTGTATCTGATTTTTAGGATCGTAAAAAGAATAATAAAGAAAAGGAGAGTCGGGAATAATGAGCAGGACACTGAGAACAGCGAAACAAATTAAGAAATTCATTTATTATGTCGGACTGTTTCTCCTTGTTCCTGCCATGCTCCTGACAAGCGGGATCACAGCTTCGGCGGAGAGCCGGAAATGCAGTCTGACGCTCAGGTGTGTTTTTTCCGTGAATGAGGGCGTAAGAGTTCTGGCGGGAGACGAATACTCACTTGCAAAAATAGCCGATGCAGAGCTTGAACAGGACATAACGTTATATACGACCAGGGAAGAATTTCTCGGCTTTGACCGGACATGGCTCTCAGCTCCGGCTTCAGAGCTGAACGATACTGCACAGGAGCTTTCCGGATACTGCCTTGAGAAAAAGCTTTTCATGCTCTCGGCAGTTACGGACAGCAGCGGCGAGCTGAAATTCAGTGATCTTGAACCGGGACTGTATCTTGTTTCAAGAACTAAAACCGCAGCGGCAAACAGTGACTTTACACCCGATCCCCTTCTCGTATTTTTGCCGGAAACGGTTTCGGGTGAGGTTATATATGATGCCGTTTCAACGCCGAAATTCAGCTATGTTCCCGACAAGCCGGATGGGCAGCTCCCGCAGACGGGACAACTCCTCTGGCCTTCCGCAGTTTTTTCTTCTCTTGGAGCTTTTCTTATAATCCTCGGTCTTCTTCTTTGCAGGAAGGAGAATAGGAATGAGAAATAGGCTTGCCAAATATCTGATAATTGCGGGGATAGTTTGTGCTTTGGCAGGACTATCCCTGTTTTTTTACAATAAGAATGTTGAATACAAAGCGGGAGTGTATGCAAGAGAGACTGTTTCTGAGCTGAAAAGTATAATCGCGTCCCGGAATTCAGGAGATCCTTTACCCTCGGATAACAAAAAAGCGTCAGATCAGGAATCATCAGATGAAAATGCTGATGCTTCCGATCCGATAGACACTGTTAAGATCGGAGGTAGGGATTATATCGGATATATTTCGATACCCTCGCTTGGGCTTGAACTTCCGGTAATGGCAGAATGGAGCTATGAAAAGCTACAGGAATCACCGTGCAGATACTCGGGTTTTCCCGAAACTGACGATCTCGTCATCGCAGCTCATAATTATTCCACTCATTTCGGATTTATATCCGACCTTAGACTGAACGACAGTGTGTCATACACTGATATTCAAGGAAAACGTACCGATTACAAGGTCGTCCTTATTGATACGCTTTCACCTGCTTCGGTGGATAATATGACCTCCGGTGAATATGCCCTCACTCTTTTTACCTGCACCTATTCCGGACAAGCACGGGTAACAGTCCGGCTGAACAGAATGTAAAACTCAAAAATTGTCTGCTTTTTGTTAGGTATTAGTATTAGGTATCAGTATTAATGACATTGCCACCTGCAGGTGGTTTTTGTGCAACAACCGGCAAGACGCTTGTTGCACCCGCTAAAGCGCACAAAAACAGCAGGACACTCATCATAAACTATGGGTGTCCTGCTGATCTGTTATTCTGCTTTTTACAGGTCTGTTACTCTGTCTTGCCGTTATAGGTAACGCTGTCGCCGTAGATGGTTGTCCAGTCGTTCTTCATGGAAACTGCTGTCCAGCCGTTTTCGTCACAGCTTTGACGCATCTTTTCGGCTTTTTCTGTGTTGCCGTTTTCTCTGTCTGTATCGTCGCAGCAGAGCATGAAAGCAGCGGCTTTGTACTTATTGTTTGTGATGGTGAAGTTTGCCATAGCCGCATCACCCGAGCTGTTGCCGAAGGACAGTACCGGCTGAACGCCGATCTCCTGCTGGATGACAGTCACCTTGTTCATTTTCAGGTTCTTTATAAGGAACTCGCCGCCCGTCACAAGCTTATCATCCTTAGTGAAGGTATAGCTAAGTCCGTCAGTATCTCCCTGACCGGTAGCAACAAGGGATTCATCCGAACCGATCATCTGGCTTACAGGGATATTGACGATACCGTCCGCAAGACCTCTTGTGATAAACCGGTCCGTACCGCTGACGATATATACCTTGAAGTCATTTGCCTGTAAAAGATCAATTACCTGAAGCATGGGCTTATAGAATGCCTGACCGTTAGTCATATTTGTGTAGCTTTCCATCGGCTGATCTCTGTAAGCCTTTACATAAGCGTCAAATTCATCGGGTGTCATACCCTTGAAAGCTGTTGCTACGGCTGTACCGTGCTTTACGTCAAGCCCCTTCGGGTACTCGCCTGTCTTGAAATATTCCTCGATTATCTTTGCGGTTTCCTTCTCCTCATCGCTTGCCTTGTCCTTATAATCGGGATCCTCCATTACACGGTGATAAAGGAGCTTGTGGTCGAAATAGCCGGGGTCTGTCTCACAGCAGAGAGTACCGTCCATATCAAATACGGCGATACGGTTTTCAACCGGAATATAGAACTCGGAGCTTTCGTCTGTGATCGTCTTTATATAGTCTGTAAGCTGAGTTTTGAGCGGAGCTGTGTCCGTCCAAAGTGAAAGGGCATCCTCCTGTGAAGCCTTTGTATCGGTTTCTACCTTTTTGATAGCGTCATCGACATTCTTTGCAAGCTCCATGCTCTGGAAATCCGAATTATCCGACAGCATCATATCAAAGCTCGGTGTAATGTCAAGCTCTGCCTGTGCACTTGTAAACGAAAGGTCAAGCATATGACCTCCCTTTGTCCTGTCATCGGAAATGAAATGGAAGTGCCAGCCTGCGGCATTCAGTCCGCTCATGTAATCGGGGCAGTAAAGACCTACT
>CADCPT010000099.1 GCA_902803385.1 uncultured Ruminococcus sp. | reverse complement strand
CGGCAATGTCGAAAAGGCAGACAAAATGCGTAAGACCTGCGAGGAAAACGGCTATACCGCTATTTCCATGAAGGACGACTGGACGACCATTTACGGTGACGGCGTAACAAGGAAGTAATAATTTATAAGGGCATCATTAACAGCCTTAATGATGCCCGTAAGCACAAGGAGAATAATATGACTACAGAACTTCAATCCAATGTACTATCATCAGGCACGATCAAAAAGGTAATGCCTGCCTGTATGATCTATGCCCTGGTACAATCTATGACCTTTATGGTCGATACCATCATCTCGGGACACTTCCTGGGCGAAAATGCGGTCGCTGCTGTTGCTCTGGGTCTTCCGATAATCGGACTTATGGTATCCTTCTCGGCAACCATTCTTCACGGAGGTCTTCTGAAAATGCTCAGTCACATGGGAAAAAGCGATATGGATGGCTATCAGAGAATGTATTCGCTTTCTCTTTCTCTGACGATAATCGTTGATCTTATCTTTCTTGCACTCTGCTTTCTTTGCACGGATGCTCTTGTCAATATCTGCGGCGGTTCAAAGGCTGCGGCTGAAGCTGTCGTTTTCGGCAAACTCTATGTCCGCACAGCCTGCCCGATGATACTGTTTTTCTGCATCGGATCTCTGTTTCAAATCGTGCTTACTACATACGGCTATCAGACCGATCAGATGATATGCAGCGTTGTAAATGTCGTTGTAAATATTGGTGTATCAATTACGGCTGTCCTGCTTCTGCCCGATGAATACAAGATCGCTGGTCTTGGCATTGGCTCTGCGGCGGGTGCTTTTATGCAGATGGTCATAGGGTTCATATTTATAAAATACAGAAAAATCAAAGTAAAATACAAGCTCTATCCTATCAATAAGCAAAATATTAAGGATTCTCTCGACTGCATTAGAAGAGGACTGCCATCCTCCATAGATAATGTCCTTGATTCTGCCTGCTCAACGGTTGTAAATAATATAATTCTTTCCGTCTTTGTAAACGGAACAGGTGTACTTGCTTTAGTAAGCATCATAAAGACACTCGGTTCTCTCGTGCGTACAGTCGGAAGAGGAACAATGTATGCAAGTGAACCCCTTTTCGGTATTCTCTATGGAGGACGTGACCGCAGCGGTATAAAAAAGACATTTACTACTTCTCTCGGTCTCGGTGTTATATATGCGGTGGTAGTAGCTGCTGTAATAATTATCTTTCAGGAGCCGATCCTTTCATTCTACAATGTTGCGGGGGACAATGATGCTCGTATAGGTCTGATACTAATAGCACTCAGCGGAATCGTCAGCGTATTCCCGTTTATGTTCAGTTCCGCTTATGAATCGACCGATCATCTGTCGCTTTCGCTGCTTATTTCGTCACTTCCCGACAGTATTCTGTATCCTGCACTCATCGTTCCTCTCGGAACAGCCTTCGGTGTTACAGGTATATGGCTTGCTTACGGCTACAACTTCATTGCATTTATAATTGTATATTATATTATCCTTATGATAGTATTCAGGAAGATACCCGTTCCGCTTGACAAGCTCCTTATGCTCGGAAAGCTGAAGGACAGATCGCCTGTGCTTGATGTAAGCATACCAACAGATGCAGAAAGCGTCACCTTTGTATCCGAATCTCTCCAGAAATTCTTTAACGATAACGGCACCTCCAAAAAGACCGCATATATATGTGCGCTTTGTATGGAGGAGATAGCTGCGGATTATCTTGAACACAGAAAACAGGAAAACAAGACCAAGAAAGCGTATATGGATATCAAAGCCTTCCGTGATGAAGGAAAAATAGAGCTTGTTCTCCGTAACTATGATGATCCTTACAATCCGCTCCTGTTTGAAAGAGAGGATGAATCCTTCTCAAAGATCGGAGTAACTATGGTACAGAAAATATCTCCCGACATCACCTACAGTTATTCCTATCATCTGAATGTGGTATCTCTTACGGTAAATGCGTAAGACAGTACGGAAGTTACAGTTAATGACATTGATTTTCCGATTTTGTCATCCTGAGCACAGCGAAGGATTTAAAAGATCCTTCGCCGCTTTTGCTCCTCAGAATGACTCGAAGAAAAAATATTTATGATATTTACACCGATATCTCTTTGAAGAATGACCATTTGAGGTGACGGTGTAACATAGAAATTATTATCGGCAGGAGCATCATTACAAGACCGGATGATGCCCTTCGACGGAAAGAGGAGAAAAATTAACTATGAATAAAAAACAAATGATTTGTACTGTATTAGTTCTGATCGTTGCCGCAGGAGCATTCGGGACAGGAGGCTATTTTATCGGTACGAGCAATGCACAGTCCTCATATCAGGCTGAAGGCGAGCTGAATATAAAGCTTAGCCGCAGTGATCTTGACGGACTTGGAGAAATCGAGGGTACGATTTATGTAACAGGACACAAAAGTCCCGATTCAGATACAGTAGGCAGTTCTATTGCTTATGCCGAATTGCTGAAACAATCAGGTTATGACGCTAAGGCGGTCGTAGCGGAGAAGGTCAACAGAGAGACTGAATATATCCTCAAAACTGCCGGACTGAATGCTCCGGAAATTTTAAAGGATGCTTCGGGATACAATATAGTTCTTGTGGATCACAGTGAATATACTCAGTCAGTAAACGGGCTGGAGAATGCGAACATCCTGAGCATTATTGACCACCACAATGACGGCGCAGTTACAACAGGAAATCAGATCATTTATGATGCACGTCCTCTCGGCTCCACAGCGACGATCATTTGGCTTCGCTACCGCAATTACGGACTGGAGCCGGATAAACAGACTGCAACGGTCATGCTGGGTGCGATCCTGTCCGACACCTCCGGTTTGAAATCCGATGCTTCGACCTTTGCTGACCGCGAAGCTGTAAAGACGCTCTCAGGTATTGCAGGTATTCCGGATACCGATTCATTCTTTCAGGAAATGCTAAGGAAAAAGCTGTCCTATGACGGAATGACAGATGAGGAGATTTTCCTGAACGATTATAAGGAATATGTAGCCGGAGGAACGAAGTACGGTATTGGCGTTAT
>CADCPT010000098.1 GCA_902803385.1 uncultured Ruminococcus sp. | reverse complement strand
GCGCCTGGCACCTCTGAAAAAACTAAATAATAATAGCCAGGTCGTGCCGAAGGCGCGGTCTGGCGGTGGTTTGCACGAAACGACAGCTCGATCTGACACCGGCGGCACGCCGGCGCCGCAGGGCAGGCGCACGACGGACAAAAACATATATATTGCTTAAAAACAGAATAAAACTATCTTCAAAGGCAATAATATCCACAGAAAACAAACAAGAGGTGTCTGATAAATGCAGTTTTTGACTTCTTTTATTATCGGCGGACTGCTCTGCGTCATCGCGCAGATACTGATCGATAAGACAAGTCTCACACCGGCAAGGATACTTGTAATATATGTAGTCTCCGGTGTTATTCTTACAGCATTCGGGCTTTATGCTCCGCTTGTGAGCTTCGCAGGCGCCGGAGCAACTGTCCCGCTTACAGGCTTCGGATATGCCCTTGCAGAAGGCATCAAAGAAGCAGTGCGCGAGCGCGGCGCTCTCGGAATTCTCACCGGGGGACTGACTGCATGCTCCGCCGGGATAGCAGCGGCGGTTTTTTTCGGGTGGGCATTTGCGATCTTCAAAAAGCCGAAAAGCAAGGCATGATCTCCCTGAGACCAAGCACGTGCGCCTGTACGACTATCCGCCCGACCGCTGCTGCGCAACGACCGGGCTATTTAAAGACTTGTTTTTTAAAAGGTGCCGTGAGCTTCGCTCTCGGCACCTCTTAAAAAACACTGATATAGAAGTACGCCTCAGTACAAGTTCGCAAAACCGGAATAAAAAGCCTTGTTTTTATCCCGAAACTGTGATAGAATATACTGGTAATTTTCAAAGAAAAGAGAATCACAATGTCAAAAGGTAAACTTATAGTTTTTGAGGGGCTTGACGGCTCCGGCAAGGGTACACAGATACGCCTGCTTGCAGAATACATAAGGGCTCAGGGCGGACAGCTCTATGAAACTGCCGAACCGACGCAGTCCTCCACCGGAGGTATCGTCAGAGATGCACTCGGAGGTCTGATGCCGCGCACAGCCTGTGAGCTTTCGGCAATGTTCCTTGCAGACAGGATATTCCACAATGTCAACAAACAGAACGGTATACGCCGTTATCTTGATGAAGGCATCGACGTCATCTGCGACCGTTACTACTATTCCTCCTTTGCATATCAGGGAATAGACGCTGATCTCGAATGGGTGATGCATATGAACCTCGACTGCGAAGAGATAGCAAAGCCCGATCTCTGCATCTTCCTTGATGTTGGAACAGAGCAGTGCAACGAGCGCATTGAATCCGGCAGGCTTTCAAGGGAAATATACGAAAACCTTGACGCTCAGGAGCGGATACGCCGCCGCTTCTTTGAGGTGTTCGACAAGCTCGGCGATAAAGAGAATATCAGGGTCGTTGACGCCTCACGCACAGTGGAGGAGATATCGGCTGATATAATAAAAATCTATAATGAGTTGGGAGAGAAATAAAATGTATCACATCAATACAAAATGCCTGCAATCAGGCTATGATCCGAAAAACGGCGAACCGAGGGTAATCCCTATAGTTCAGAGCACGACCTTCAAATACGACAGCGCCGCTACTCTCGGCAAGCTGTTCGACCTTGAAGAAGACGGCTTTTTCTACACAAGGCTCACAAACCCCACGCTTTCGGCTGTTGCGGCCAAGATCGCCGATCTCGAAGGCGGTGTCGGCGCGATGCTCACCTCCTCAGGTCAGGCTGCAAGCATGATATCCGTTACAAACATCTGCCATGCAGGCGACCATGTAGTCTGTGCCGCTGCGATATACGGCGGAACGTTCAACCTTTTCAATAAATCACTCAGAGAGCTCGGGATCGATTTCACCTTTGTTCTTCCCGACGCTTCCGAAGAGGAGATAGAGGCTGCCTTCAAGGAAAACACAAAGGCTGTTTTCATAGAAAGCGTTTCAAATCCTTCGCTTGATGTTGCAGATATCGAAACCTACTCACGCCTGGCGCATGCACATGGAGTGCCGCTCATCGTTGACAACACCTTCCCCACGCCTATCAACTTCAGACCTTTTGAATGGGGCGCAGATATCGTAACACATTCCACAACAAAGTATATGGACGGTCATGCAGTAGCTATCGGCGGCGTAATAGTTGACAGCGGAAACTTCGACTGGACAAACGGCAAGTTCCCGATGTTCACAGAGCCTGATGAATCCTATCATGGAGTAATATATTCCGAGCGCTTCGGCAGAGCCGCTTACATAACCAAGGCAGTAACGCATATCATGCGCGATTACGGCGCACAGCAGAGCCCTCAGAACGCATTCCTCCTCAATCTCGGTCTGGAAACTCTTCATCTCAGAATGGAGCGCCACTGCTCAAATGCTCTTGCAGTCGCAAAATATCTTGAAGCGTCCGACAAGATAGAATGGGTAAATTATCCCGGTCTTGAAAGCAACAAATACTACGAAAGAGCCAAAAAGCTCATGCCGAACGGAACATGCGGAGTTATCTCCTTCGGCGTCAAGGGCGGCAGAGAAAAGGCAATGCAGTTTATGGACAGCCTGAAGCTGACAAAGCTTGTTATCCATGTTGCAGACGCACGCACCTGTGCTCTTCATCCTGCAAGCACGACCCATCGTCAGATGAACGACCGTCAGCTTGAGGAATGCGGCGTTAAGCCCAACCTTATCAGAATGTCCGTAGGACTTGAATATATCGACGACATCATTGCCGATATCGAGCAGGCACTTGAAAAGATCTGATTTTTTATTGTTTTAACGGCATATTTTTATTATCAGTCTCACGACCCTCTCGCCCGACCGCACCTTCGGCGCGACCGGGCTGCTAAAAATTTTTTTCGGGGGTGCCGGGCGCGAAGCACCCGGCACCCCCGAAAAAACACTATAATAAAAGTGCGCCGCAGGGTAGGCGCACTTATTTTGTAGTGTGTGAAGGTGCGCACTAATTCTTGAAGATCATCTCAAAGGGTATCGCGATCATCTCCCTCGTGACAAGATGCGCTGTTATAAAGCCTGCTGTCGGAGCGCTTACGGCTCCGCTGCGGCAGCCTGCGCGGTGAGCGATAACAGCAGCACGGAATTCATGATACCAGTCGGTAACTATCGCAAGATCCGGCGCAAGACCGTTTTCTTCAATGATCTTTTTTGAAAACTTTATGTTTTCATTTGTTGTGGTCGATCTGTCCTCAAGATAGAGTCTGTCGGGAGCTATACCCTTTCCTGTGAGGTATTCATACATGCACTGAGCTTCGCTTATCTCCTCTCCGCTTCCCTTTCCTCCGGAAAGAACGGCATTTGTCTCTGGATTATTGACAAGATAATCATAAGCAGCATCCAGCCTTTTACGCAAAGTGAGGCTCGGCTCGGTGCCTCTCACCTGACAGCCCAGCACCACGACCGTTGAATCATCGGAAACCGGCGCCATTGACCCGAATATCATCAGCGCCAGGGCGGTCATAACATAAACAATAAAAGCTGCTGCCAGTGCGCAGATTGCTATTATCAATGCTCGTCCTCCCCTGCTTTTTTCCAGTCTTTTTTTGAGCGAATATATGCTTCTCCACAATGCAGCGGCGAGGATCACCAGCGAAAAGAAGGCGATGCCTGCAATATTCCCTATGGAAAAATATCCGCTTTCAAGATACCACAATATCATTCCGACAGAACCGGCAATAACGGCCAGCCTTATCACAAGGATAATGATATAGTCTGACCGGCTCATGTTGTCCGGGATGATCCTTTGTTCCATTCTTTTCACATCCTTTTGTTTTTTCAGAGAGACTGTAAGCTTCAACACCGCTTTGCCGGACCGCGCCTTCGGTCCGACCGGGCGGGTAAAGATTTTTTTTCAGAGGGGCTGTGAAATAATTCACGGCTCCTTCGCTATACAAAGTGCGCCCGAAGGAAGTGCCCCCCGGTGCGCCTACCTTGCGGCGACTGACTATGAAACACTCATGACAGAGCGAACGCAGTGAGCGACAGCGCGATTTGACACCGGCGGCACGCCGGCGCCGCATGGCAGGCGTATTTTTTAGTCACGTGACGGCCTTACAACAAGCACCTTCGATATTCTCCGCCCGGATACCTCCTGAACGGTAAACCTTGTTCCGTGTATCATAACAGAGGGATGCTCTCCGCTTTTGGGAATATGTCCCATGCGGTCAAGCATGATCCCGGCTATCGTGTCGTTGTCGTCTTCATCGAAATCAAGTCCGGTAAGCTCTGATATCTCATCAAGAGATGTCGCTCCGTCTACGGTAAAGCGGTTTTCGTCCAGCTTTTCGATGTCCTCGTCCTCGTCGTCAAATTCATCCTGAATGCTTCCGACAATAGCCTCAACAAGATCCTCCATAGTGACCAGTCCTTCGGTACCGCCGAATTCATCAACAACAACAGCTATCTGAGTTTTGTGTGAGGTCATGTATTCAAACATCTCACTGCAGCATTTGGAGCCGGGAACAAAAACAGCCTCCTTTATCATACTGTCCGGTATTCTCCCGTCAGGAGCATCAATGCCTATATATTTCAGAAGCTCCTTGACATGTATCATACCGACAATATCATCAATATCCTCATGATAAACAGGGATACGGGAATTTCCGCTTTCTATTGCGGCTTTTGCGATCTCGCGGATACCGGCATCATCGCGCACTGCAATGATATCCCTGCGGTGAGTCATTATCTCGCTCACCTTGGTATCGTCAAAATCGAAAACGTTTTCGATCATATCCTTTGCCGTACCTTCGATAAGTCCGTTCTGCTCTCCTTCGCCGACCATCTGGAGTATTTCCTGCTCTGTCTGCTTTTCATCAGCAATCGGAAGGCGCTGACCGAAGATCCGGATAAATCCCCTTGCGATAATACTGCACAGCGCATAAACGGGAGCAGCAAAAGCAGAAACAGCGGCGAATACGCCGGAGCAGGCACAGATCGTTCTTTCGGGCTTTGCAGTTCCCAAAAGACCCGGAAACGTAACGAAAACGGCATAAAGCAGCACCGCAGCAACAGCTGATATCACGGCAAAAGCAGCAGCGGCTGCGGCACCGGGAAGCAAAAATGAACCTGCAACAGCCGAAAGCGCAGAAAAAAGCTTTCCGCTCAGGGCAGTATACAAAAATGCAAAGCCGAAAACAAACGCGGTCCCTGCGCCGGCATCGGCACGTCCGGCAGCGTTGTCGTCCTCAGCAAATGCAAGCGCCCTTGAAGCACCTTTTTTTCCGTCTTCGGAAAGCTTTTTCAATTCAGACGGCAAGGCTTCGCTCAGAGCAGTACAGCACAGCCGCAGAAAAAATGACAGAGCGAAAAATACAACAGCCGATACTATCATCAGCACAGTGATCATACTGTCCGTATCATCAGGCATAAAAGCACCTCTTACTTTGAATTCAGAATAACATTTATTATCGGATAAAGCAGCCGCATTTCAGCCCTTTCCGGTAAAACGGCAATATGCGGCGGTCAGCTTACTCCATGTCCTCCTTGCTTTCCTTTGCGGCATCGGAAACACCGTCTCTTACACGCTTGTAGGTGACTTCCTCACACCAGAAGGAAAACAGTCCTGCATCCTCTTCAACGCGGCAGACATTAGTGGTCTTTTCCTTGTCTGTTACATCGTAAAGAAGTATAGCCGGACGGCGT
>CADCPT010000097.1 GCA_902803385.1 uncultured Ruminococcus sp. | reverse complement strand
TGTGATGAAGCACCGCAAGTATCAGCATAACGAGCAGTATAGCTGCACACCATACGATATGCACCTTGTTTGCCGAAGCAAACGAATTGCGGAGCGAGTTGAAAAAATTATTCATATTTACATCTCCTTGATTAAGAATTTTTCTCAGCTATCTCATGCACTATTTCAGACAATTTCTCGGAAATCAGCATAGGAATACGATGCTCGCTTTATTCGGGGAATGCTTATGCTCACCCACAATAGTAGTATAACACACCCTATCATCACCGTCAACCGCAGGAACTATTATTTTAACTGAATGGAATGAAAAGAAATGAAAACCAAAATCAACATAACCTTCACATTCGCTATATAATGATCTGAAACTTTGAGGTAACATTATTTGAATAGAAATATAGAAACAACAGCAAACGAAACCAACAAGCCCACAGTGGCTAAGTTTGAAATAACAGAAAAGAGAGGAAGTGAAAGAACAAGTTGTCGAATATCATCCTATTTCAAATATGGGGCTTAAGTGCTTTTTGTTCTTTTAAAACAGCAGGTTAGATGCAAAATCCGCTGTTGATTGCGAAGCGTATAAAAAATTGTTTAAAAATAGTTAGCAAAAGAATCAATACAGATGAAATAGACGAGCTTTCATCAAATGAGTGGGGCTGTAAAAAAACCAAAAAATCGAGTAGGAGGCTGCCCATTATTTGGACAGCCAACCTCTCACACCAGCGTGGATATTGAACAAGGTTATGTTTTAACCATGATAATACACTGCCACAGATCCAACGTTAACGTTAGCAAAACACCTCTAATTATTATTTTGTCTTATATACAAAAACCGGTATCCTTCTATCGGGATCGTCATCGGAAGCCAAAGGATACCCCAGCTCCGTAACAGTCATAGTCTCACATTCAATTATTACCGTTTCGCTTTCTTTCGTTCCGTCTTTGTATTGAACAGTACATACTATCTCAACGCCTTTCATCAATTCTGTATAAGCTTCAGCCTTCTGTTCTGGAGTATTTTCCAAGTCATACACTTTGTTGTAAATATCATCATTGTAAACATCTCCGCATATATTTACAAAAAAGCTGTCACTTTGCTGTGCGTCGTATTCAAGTGTATATTCGGTATAGTAATATCTGCCTAATGATTCGGGAGAATATTTATTTAAATTCATACTCCAGCAGCTTGGAAAATTGCAATCGCCTGTGTATTCTTTTCCCGAGTTTATCAGACTTCCGCCGGGTTCAAGTGATTCAATAACAGCAAATGCACCTTTATTAATGCTGTATGTCACAAACTCTATCCCCTCTCCTTCACAACAAAAGTCTGCTATAAGTCCATACTTAACACACCCGGTATCCTCACTTCCTCCAAGTGAATAACTGCTTTGGTTCTCAACGATCAAAGGAACGCCTTTGTTTGGCGTGATCTCCTCTGCACCTGCTTTTAATAGGAATGAATTTCCGACTTTTGAACTGTTGTTTATTTTTGAGGTATCGCTAACAACACTTTTCTCAGCATCGCTCCGATCATTCAGATAGGTATTTCCAACTATACCAATACCCAATATCAATGCTGCACACGCAGCCGCTGCGGTTATCTTATAAATAGCTTTCATATCATACAACCTCGCTTTTCTATGTTTAACTTGAATTTCAACATCGTTTATCTCGGGAGCGAGGGCACGCTGTAAGATCTGCTCGAATTTCTCATTCGTCATATCCCAAAGCCTCCATTCTTTCTTTTAGTATCAATTTTGCTTTTCTGAGCCTTGTTTTGACAGTTCCTAAAGGAATATGTAAGCATTCTGAAATTTCGTCCAGCTTCATATTTGCAGAGTAATACAGATAAAGCGTTATACGATATTTTTCCGGAAGCTGTTCCACAAGCGCAAGCAAAGTCTCTGTTTCGGTTCTTCGCTCGACAATATACTCCGGGTCATTTCCAACATCAGATGACCTGAACTGCTTGCCATTTTCTGCGTACTCCTCCATGCTATCTATTTTGGCTATTCTATTTCGTGTTGAAAACTTTTTCCTTCTGTTTTTCCAAAGCAAAGTTGATACCGACAATGCATAGCTTTTGACGTTCATCGCAGGATCAAGCTTCTGTCGTTTTTCCAACAATTTCAACATGGTGTCTTGATATAGTTCATCTCCATCTTCATTGTTACAGGAAAGCATTCTGCAATAACGCAAAATATCTTTTCCGTTTTTTTGGATAAACTGTTCAAATTCATTGTTATTCATAAGTATGTGTTCCTTTTTCCCATTAAACCGATTTAAGGGATTTGCCCTCAATATGTATATACACTTATATATTATCCTACAACGAAAAAAAG
>CADCPT010000096.1 GCA_902803385.1 uncultured Ruminococcus sp. | reverse complement strand
TCTTCTGAGATCATGGTTTAAGAACAGCAATTTCACTCCAAAAGTGGTAGCCGCTGCATATATGACAGGTATTCTCCCAATTAAGAAGGACGGTTCACAATCGGCTATTTCGGATTTCGAGGAATTTACAATGTTGAATCCTCGTGATTTCGGTGAATATGTAGGATTTACAGAAGATGAAGTCCGCCGTATTTGTCAGGAGAACGATGCTGATTTTGCAATGATGAAGCAATGGTATGACGGCTATTCGTTTAAGAGAGCAGACTCGGTATATAACCCCAACTCTGTTATGAAAGCTGTAAAATACGGCGATTTTGATTCATACTGGACTGAAACATCGGCGGCCGAAGGATTAATGGAATACATTAGCCACGACTATAATGGACTGACTAAAACTATCGCCGAGCTTATAGCCGGAATAGATGTAAAGGTAAGTGTGACAGGCTTTGCAAATGACCTTACAACATTCCGTGGGAAAGATGATGTACTCACACTTATGATACATCTCGGCTATCTAGCGTATGATTCAGTAAATAAAACGGTTCATATACCGAATGAGGAAATAAAGCTGGAGTTCCAGAAAGCTGTTAAGGAAGTGAAACATACTGCAACGCTTGAACGTCTCAAAGCAAGCGAGCAGCTTTTCCTCGATACTATCGAAGGCAATGAAGCTGCTGTCGCTGAACAAATAGAAAAGATACACATGGAGGAGACATCGCCTATTCACTACAATAAAGAGGATAGTCTCCGCAGCGTTATCAAGCTTGCTTACTACACCTACCGCGACAACTATGTCCAGTGGGAGGAACTGCCTGCCGGAGCAGGCTATGCAGACGTAGCGTATCTTCCTAAGTATGACTCAGGTTATCCCATACTTGTTATTGAACTGAAATGGAATAAGAACGCTGAAACAGCTATTCAGCAGATAAAGAATAGGCACTATCCCGATTCGTTCAAGGAATTTGGCAGAGAAATGATCCTTGTTGGTATCACATACGATAAGGATGCCCCTGTCGGAAACAGAAAGCATATCTGCAAAATAGAGAAGATTGAAACTGAATAACAATGTTGCCCCCGCTCATATGAGCGGGTTTGTTTTTTTCCGTTATATGTACCATTTTCTCAATCTCGTCAATAGCTTTGCAGAACTCCATATCAGGTGTTAATGATTTCAGTAAGGGGCCGCTGCCCAAAATATACATATTTCGACATTTTATATCAGGAATCTGTATACTCTCCCGACACTGTCATATATTGCACGATGTCTTTGCCTTGACTTATTTCATATGCCGTGGTATAATCAAAGTGAAGTAATATCGCTTTTTAGAGCAAATACTAACTAAAGAAGGAGCGCTCAGAGAATGCAGAATGAAAAAAGATTGCTTCCGATAAGCATACAAAGCTTTGAAATACTGAGAACGGAAAACTGCATATATGTGGATAAGACATCATACGTTTATCGTCTGGCACATGATGTGGCGCAGTTCTTCCTGAGCCGACCGCGACGTTTTGGAAAAAGCCTGTTTCTTTCTACACTAAAATCATATTGGGAAGGAAAAAAAGACCTGTTCAAGGGACTGGCAATTGAGAAACTTGAAGCTGATAATGCAGATGCGTGGAAGCAGTATCCTGTATTTTACTTCGATTTTAATGGTGAAAATTATAGTACGACCCCTGTTGAAGATGTTCTTAGCAACCGCTTAAAACAGTGGGAAGAACTTTACGATATCACGGATAACAGTGAAACTCTCGGAGGTCGTTTTCAGAATCTCCTGATAAAAGTCAGCAAAAAAACAGGTATGCGCTGTGTTATACTTGTTGATGAATATGACAAGCCGCTGCTTGATTTGGTCGATAATCCAGAGATGCAGGAGCATAACAAGGCAGTATTTAAGGGCTTTTTCAGCAACCTGAAAAGCTGTAATGATTATATTAAATTTGTTTTCATTACAGGAGTGACCAAATTCCACAAAGTTAGCATATTCAGCGACCTGAACCAGTTAAAGGACATCTCACTGAACGAGGAATTTTCCAGTATTTGTGGAATTACCGAATCTGAACTCAAAGAGAACTTTGCTCCTGAGATAACTACTATAGCTCAAAAGAACAGCATAACCGAGGAAGAATGTCTGACCATGCTGAAAAAGCAGTATGACGGTTATCGCTTCCATCACAACGGAGTGAATGTTTACAACCCTTTCAGCCTTATAAACGCTTTCAGTGATAATGAGTTTGGTGCATACTGGTTTGAATCCGGTACTCCGTCTTTCCTGATAAAACAGATCCGCGAAAACAATTTTGACGTGCGAAAATTTTCAGATAAGACAATATATGCTAATGAACGAACCTTGAAGGATTATACAGGTGATTCCCTTGACCCGATACCACTTCTCTATCAGAGCGGATATCTGACAATTGCAGAATATAATGCACAGAGAAGACGTTATACCCTTGCTTTTCCTAACGAAGAGGTAAAGAATTCATTTCTGGAAAGCATGATGCCAGCATATGTTCCTTCTGCAATTGTAGGAAGTGGTCTCGATATCTTCACATTTGAGGAGCATATAGAAAAAGGTGAACTGGAAGATATTCGGAACTTCCTTACAGCGATCTTCGCCCGGATAACCTATACTTCATCAGAAGCACCGTTCGAGCATTACTTTCAGACTGTGATATATCTCATTTTCACACTTCTCGGACAGTTTACCGACTGTGAGATGCACACCTTCTCTGGTCGTATTGATTGCCGAGTTCAGACCAAGGACTTCATATACCTGTTTGAGTTCAAACGAGATGAAAGTGCGGAAAAGGCATTGCAGCAGATAAATGATAAAGACTACACGCTGCCATTTGTCGCCGACAGCAGAAAACTGTACAAGATAGGCGTATCCTTCGATTACGAGAAAAGGATACTTGCTGACTGGAAGGTCGAAGATTAACTCAAATAAGCTATCAATAAACATCAGCCGGGGCTCATTGAGCCCCGGTTTCTTTCGTAATATGTACCCTTTTCCCTATCTCTTCCATAGCCTTGCAGAACTCAAAATCAGGTGTCAATGATTTCAGCAATGGGTCGCCCTCGCGGATACGCATAGTACGGCGGATCTCCTTAGGTATGACGACTCTTCCGAGGTCATCGATACGTCTTACGATGCC
>CADCPT010000095.1 GCA_902803385.1 uncultured Ruminococcus sp. | reverse complement strand
ACTGAAGCCCCAGATGGTAGGATTGGGCCCTTTCATTGCTCATAAGGACACACCTTTCAGTGATAAAAAAAGCGGAAGCCTTGAAATGACACTTTTTATGCTCGGATTGGTAAGACTAACTCTTCCGGATGTACTTCTCCCATCGACCACTGCGCTCGGGACGATCGATCCTAAGGGGCGCGAGCTTGGAATTCTTGCCGGAGCAAATGTTGTAATGCCGAATCTGTCACCGGTTGAGGTAAGAAAAAAATACATGCTTTATGACAACAAAATATGCACAGGAGATGAAGCCGCAGAATGTAAAAACTGTCTCTCCCTGAGGATGAATAATATAGGATATCAGATCGTTACAGACAGAGGAGATCACCCGGGCTTTACTTCCGGAAACAATAATAATAAGAAAGAAGAATAATAATATGAATTACGATCCAAAATCACTGAATGCAGAGGAATTCATAAATCATGAGGAAATACTTGAAACTCTTGAATATGCTGAAAAAAACAAGCATAACAAAGAGCTTATTGAGGAGATACTTGAAAAAGCAAGACCTAAAAAAACAAAGCGCGGTGTAGAATGTGCAGGACTGTCTCACAGGGATGCAAGCGTGCTTCTTGCCTGTGATATCCCTGAAATGACAGAAAAAATGTATGAGCTGGCAAAAGAGATAAAACAAGCTTTCTACGGAAACCGTATAGTAATGTTTGCACCGCTGTACCTTTCAAACTACTGTGTAAACAAGTGTGTGTACTGTCCATATCACTATCAGAATACGGAGATACCGAGAAAAAAGCTGACTCAGGATGAAGTCCGCCAGGAAGTAATAGCTCTTCAGGATATGGGTCACAAACGTCTTGCTATTGAAAGCGGTGAAGACCCGGTAAACAATCCTATTGAGTATATACTTGAATGTATAAAGACTATCTACAGCATAAAACATAAAAACGGAGCTATCCGAAGAGTTAATGTGAACATTGCCGCAACGACCGTTGAAAACTATGCTAAGCTGAAGGAAGCCGGTATCGGCACCTATATTCTGTTCCAGGAGACCTACCACAAGGAAAGCTATGAAAAGCTTCATCCGGCTGGACCAAAGCACAATTACTGCTATCACACAGAGGCAATGGACAGAGCAATGGATGGCGGAATAGATGATGTCGGTCTGGGAGTTCTCTTCGGACTGGAGCTTTACAAATACGAATTTGCAGGACTTCTTATGCATGCCGAGCATCTTGAAGCAGTTCACGGCGTAGGTCCTCATACTATAAGCGTTCCCAGGATCAAAAGAGCTTCTGATATTGACCCATCTGTTTTTGACAACGGAATTGATGATGATACATTTGCAAAGATCATTGCTTGTATCAGGATCGCCGTTCCCTACACCGGAATGATCATATCGACCCGTGAAAGCGAAGAATGTCGTGCAAAGGTAATGGGACTCGGTATTTCTCAGATATCCGGCGGTTCAAGAACATCTGTAGGCGGTTACGCAGGATACTCTGCTGATGAAAGACCGCACGATACAGAGCAGTTCGATGTTTCTGATCAGCGCAGTCTTGATGAGGTCGTACGCTGGCTTATGGAAAAGGGCTATATTCCCTCATTCTGTACTGCCTGCTACCGCGAGGGGCGCACCGGAGATCGTTTTATGGCTTTGTGTAAGGTCGGTCAGATACAGAATTGCTGTCACCCGAACGCACTTATGACTCTGCAGGAATTTCTGACTGATTATGCAAGTGAGGAAACTAAAACGATAGGTGAAGAGCTTATCGCAAGAGAGATACTTAATGTTCCGGACGAAAAACGCAGACAAAGAGCGATAGAATATCTGAGCGAGATCAAGACAGAAGGAAAAAGGGATTTCCGTTTCTGAGGATACAGTAAAACTTACAAAATTTAAAATACTACAGATTGCGTTTTTGTGACTATCAAACCGTCAATGATATGTTTTTTTAAGGGCTGTGAAATGCATTCGCAGCCCTTCGTGCATACGACTGTCCGCCCGACCGCGCTTTCGGCGCGGCCGGGCTATATAATAAATTGTTTTTTCTGAGGTAGCGTGGGCGAAGCTCGCGCCACCTCAGAAAAAACACTATAATAAAAGTGCGTCGCAGGGTAGGCACACAGGTGGGCACTTCCTACGGGCGCACGCTGAAAAGCAAAAGAGCAGTGACTTATTTCACAGCTCCATCATCCCTCAGAATAGCCCTGTCATGTTGTGAACAGTCCAACGATAAATGTACTGATGTATAGGATAAAACGCTTGATTAATCTATTTCATAATGATATTATTATAATGGATTACACAATTATTGAACAGTTTTTTGAAGGAGGATAATATGAGCCTTAACAATACACCGTCCGCAGAAAGAATACATATTGCATTTTTCGGAAGAAGAAATGCAGGAAAATCAAGTGTAGTAAATGCTGTTACAGGGCAGAATCTCGCTATTGTATCTGATGTTGCAGGTACTACGACAGACCCTGTCTCAAAGGCAATGGAACTGCTGCCGCTCGGGCCTGTAGTTATTATTGATACACCCGGAATTGATGATGAAGGTGAGCTTGGTGCTCTCAGAGTCCGCCGAAGCTATCAGGTTCTGAATAAAACAGACGTTGCAGTTCTTGTGATTGACAGTGCTGTCGGAATGACGGAGGAAGATTCTGCTTTACTAATAAGAATAAAGCAGAAAAATATACCCTTTTGCGTAGTATATAACAAAAATGATATTAATGCTGTAGGTTCGAGCGGCGAAAATGAAATATCTGTCAGTGCAATGACAGGAGACGGGATTAACGAACTGAAAGACCTTATAGGCAGGTTGGCAAAAACAGAAGAAAAAGAAAAGCATATCGTTTCACATATGCTAAGCAAGGAAGACATTGCCGTTCTTGTAGTACCTATAGATGAATCTGCGCCAAAAGGTCGTCTCATACTTCCTCAGCAGCAGACAATACGCGACCTTATTGACGCTCATTGTATGGCAGTCGTTACTCAGCCGGAAGAATTGCCGCAAACTCTCAAAGCACTTGCGAAGCCTCCTGAGGTCGTAATAACAGACAGTCAGGCGTTTGCCCGTGTCAGCCGCGATGTTCCGGAGGATATAATACTCACATCGTTTTCAATACTTTTTGCAAACTATAAGGGCAATCTCAGACAGGCAGTAGAAGGAGTAAAGGCTATTGACAGACTTTGCGATGGTGACAAAGTACTGATATCTGAGGGCTGCACACATCACAGACAATGTGGGGATATTGGTACAGTAAAGCTTCCGAAGCTCCTTGAAAAATATACCGGTAAAAAGCTCTGCTACAATTGGACAAGCGGAACGGAGTTTTCTGACGGTCTCAGTGAATATAAGCTTGTTATTCACTGCGGAGGCTGTATGTTAAGCGAAAGAGAGATGCAGTACCGTCTCAAATGTGCTTTGGATGAAAACGTACCAATAACAAATTACGGAACGGCAATAGCATACATGAACGGTATCCTGAAACGCAGCCTCAGGATATTCCCGGAAATATCAGCGCTGCTGTGAGGTGTTCGTATGGCAGGCAACAACAATAATGGTAATTATTTTTACAACAGCTTTGAAGATAAAAACGAAAACTACAGCTCCGATATGTACGGCGGAAGCGAAAACGACCATGAAGTGATCGAAGGGCCGGTTCCACTCCCTCCTCCGCAGCTGGATTCGGATAAAGCCGAAAAAACCGTGAAAAAAAGCCTTATTATGCTTGCATCGGTTATCATTACCGTTTTTTCTTCGATTTCGATCCTTGTTACGATCTGGGTAGAATATATCGGGTATTTTAGCATGGATCCCATAAGCCTTTGCATAATCGTGCTTGTTTTTGCAACAGCTGCCTGTCTTTCCGTTACGGTAATAAAAACCGTAAAACACCAAACGGAATATCGAACGCAGGATATCGTATCTCTTGCCATATTCACACTGATATCTTCTCTGATAATGAGTCTTACTTATGTTGATACGCCCATATCAAAGATACTATTTACCATATTATTTGCTGCAGCAGCTGCCGTTACTGTGTTTATTACGATAAATGCCGTCAAAAACAAATATTCCACAGGCGCTTTACTTGCAGCAGTTGTATTTATAGTTCTCGGTACATTTCTGAATCTCAGACTGTTTGTAAATCCTGTCTATTTGCCGATACAGGATTTCAATTCGGAAAGCTATCTGTTTACATCAAACCAAGATCTTCCTTATGAATCACAGATGCATGTGATCATCGATCCGATGATGAAGGAAAGAGATGAGTATGAAGCTTTTTACCACTATAACGCGATCTTTCCCGACGCTGTCATTACTTCGGAAGAAGAACTGAATAATTATTTTGACGATCATCTTAACAAGCTCAGAAACACTGATGATATAAGGGATGAAACAATAGCGATAGCTGAAAACATGGGAAAAAACCTTAAAAAAGCTACCGGGAAATATGACGAGAACTTTTTTAATAATAATTCTCTGATAATAACTGACTCATTTTCAAACTATGAAACGATTGGCTATTCTGTTGATAGACTGTTTTTTTATCACGCCAAAAAACAGATATATGTAAGTTGCACATTAGATCTGCTCAGAGACCCGAAATATACCGATAAAAGCTTTGTTAATGATAATGTTAACTATGTTATTATCGAAATGCCAAAGGATAAGCTGGATGCATACAGGAATTATACGATACTCGAAGCATATAAAAGCAAAGTAAAATGATCTAAGGTGTACTTATGAATAATAACGACCTAAGATATAATGATGAAAACGAAAACAGCATTCCACCGATGAGCGAAAATGAAGTCCCGCCCGGATACGATCCGGATAGGATGTTCAGCGAATCCTATGAAGATGACAGGCCTGAATCCCCTGTGAAAATGTATGTAACTCCTGCAAAAACAAGGTTTTTATCAGTAGCAGCTTTTATACTTTGCTGTGCAGGAATTATTATTTCAATGCTCATATTCTTCTTTCAGGTCTGGGAGGAACTGATCGGTTTTATGGGCTTCAACGTTAATCCCCGAACCATGATCGCCGGTGCGATAATAATAGCATTAGGAGCTTTTACCATTTATTATATTATACATGTTCTTATGCATCCGACAAACAAAAGACTTAACAGCCTTTTGTTGACAAGCGGATTTATGATAGCAATAGCACTTATTACAGCTGCAAGCCGGTCTTTTATCCCACCCATAAAAATAGTTTATGTTTTACTCACAGCAGTGCTTACTGTTTCAGGGGTAATGATCATAAAAAAGCTAAATGCAGATGAATATGATATGACAACGATCCTTGCAGGAGGATACTATATATGCTTCCTGATTTTTATTTCGCTTAGGGTGTTATTTGCGACAGTTTACTATCCGGGAATGGATTTCAGCACAAAAATGTTCTATATTCAATCTGAGGATATCAGCTGTCTTTCTGATCCCTCTCGAGCAGTATATGAACCGCTTCTCTCCGAAAGCAACGGAGGTTTTGGTCCTCTTAGCTGGGAAGTTGATCACCGGAACACTTCATTTGAAAATGAAACAGGAGTAGATAATTATTTTGACAAACTTGCGTCAGATCATGCTGGACAATATAAAGACTATCCAAAGCTTGAAAGGATAGACAAACAAATACGATCACTTCTCGAGCCTGAGCTGCAGAAATACGACGATGAGTTTTTCAAGGATCATGTTGTATGGCTTATCCCTATGGATTATGACTATTGTATTAAAAGTATTGATCCCGATTTCATCTATATTCCCCAGACCACAAGCAGAATGAATATCCAGGCAAAAGAAAACAGGATAAACGATGATCACTACTGCGGGATATGCTACATGATGATAGAAATGGACAGAAGCAAAGCAAAAAACATAGTTGCTCAGAGCATTAATGTCTATAGTGTACACCAGTATGCATATTAAGGGCAAAAATCCGACTCGGCGGAATACTTATTTTCACTATACCAATTGCGCCTACCTTGCGGCGCAACGACCGGGCTGTTTAAAGGCTTGTTTTTTAAGGGGTGCCGCGAGCGAAGCTCGCGGCACCCCTTAAAAAAACACTATATAGAAATGCGCCGGCTATAAGAATTACTTTTTCAGGTTACGGATAAGGTCGGTACAAAGCATCGGGATAGTTGATTCAGAAATAGAATCACCTGAGAAGAACAGTGTCAGTTTATAATCAGGATCGTAATAATCTAACGCCGTGTAGCTTCCGATAGAACCGGGATGACCGAAACCTCCGAAGAAATTGACACGTATACCCAGTCCATATCCTTCGGTCGGAGTATAATCCTTTGTCATTGCTTCGTAGCTTTCCTCAGACAACACCTTCCCTCCGGAAAGAGAATCCATCCAAAGAGTCATATCTCCGGCAGTTGTCAGGATATCACCGCCACCCTTCGTAAGACCCGGCTGAAGATCAATATTCTTATATGTCACTCCGCCTGTCCATTCGGCAGAAGAAACCATTTCATCGACAGAACCGGTATGTTTCATTCCGACAGGGTCAAGAATGTTCTTTCTCAGGCAATCAATATATCGTTCTCCGGTAACTTTTTCAACTATCGTACCAAGAAGAAAATAAGCTCCGTTTGAATAATGATAACTTGTACCGGGTTCAAATTTTAGAGGCTGTTCAAACAACCAGTCTGTAACAAGCTTAGTATTCTCATCATACGTATTATCCTGTGAAACAACATCGTAGATATTTTCGCCGTATGTAGTAATACCGGAACGCATACACATCATCTGTTCAAGCGTGATCTTTGAACCCTCTGTATATTCAGGGAAATATTTGTCAAGCGTATCATTTACGCTCAGTTTTCCCTGTTCCTGCAGCAGAAGAACAAGCGCGGCGCAGAATTGTTTGGAAACAGAATCTACAGGTACTATCATATCTGCAGCAAAAGGGACTTCAAGTTCTGTTTTGCCGTTCGTATAAGAAAACACCTTACCGTCCCTGACTGCATAGGCAACTCCTTCAAATTTATACTCACTAAGCGTATCTTCAAACAGCTTGTGGTGATCAGTTTCTTCTGATACACCGTTATCAGAAGACGGAATAATGAGATCGTCATCGGATAATGATGCTGCGGCTGGTGTACTTACATCAGAAGATACGTCAGAAGATACATCACTGATCTGTGAGCAGGCAGCAGATGAACATAATAGTATTGCAGACAATATGATTGTAAGCGTTTTTTTCATAAAAAAACTCCTCAGGAACTTTTTTCAGTAATTTTCTTTATAGTATTATTCTATCAGAAAAGTGTAACTGTTTCAATACGTTAATTCCTAAATTATCAAAAAGAGAAAAACCTTGAATTTTCTGACTTTATCACTTGAAGTATATAGAAAAAAATGTTAAAATAAGATATCTGATTTACTATGGAGGAATAAAGATGAAGAATACGGAAAAAAACCTTGATACTATCAAGGCGTTATGTATGAACAGAGGTTTTGTTTATCCCGGCTCAGATATCTACGGCGGACTTGCAAACACATGGGATTACGGTCCTCTCGGTGCAGCGCTTAAAAACAACATCAAAAGCGCATGGCTGAAGAAATTTGTTCAGGAGAACAAATACAACGTAGGTCTTGACGCAGCTATTCTTATGAATCCACAGACATGGGTAGCATCCGGTCACCTCGGCGGCTTCTCGGATCCTCTTATGGACTGTAAGGAATGTAAGACACGTCACAGAGCTGATAACCTTATTGAAGAATATGACGGAACAAACGTTGCCGGATGGTCAAATGAACAGCTTGCAGGTTATATTGAGGAGCATAAGATTCCCTGCCCTAACTGCGGCAAGCATAATTTCACTGAGATCCGTCAGTTCAACCTAATGTTCAAGACCTTCCAGGGCGTTACCGAAGACAGCAAGGATACTCTGTATCTCCGTCCCGAAACAGCTCAGGGTATTTTTGTAAACTTTGCAAATATCCAGCGTACTACCAGAAAGAAGGTTCCTTTCGGCGTTGCACAGATCGGTAAATCCTTCCGTAATGAGATCACACCCGGTAAGTTCATTTTCCGCGTTCGTGAGTTTGAGCAGATGGAGCTTGAATTCTTCTGCAAGCCCGGAACAGACCTTGAATGGTTCACATACTGGAGAGGCTTCTGCCGTGACTGGCTTTATAGTCTCGGTATAAAGGAAGAAAACCTCAGACTCCGTGATCATGATCCTGAGGAGCTTTGCTTCTACTCAAAGGCTACGACTGACTTTGAATATATGTTCCCGTTTGGTTGGGGTGAGCTGTGGGGTGTTGCTGACAGAACTGATTACGACCTCACTCAGCATATCAACACCAGCGGCAAGAGCCTTGAATACTTCGATCCGACGACAAACGAAAAGTATATTCCCTATGTTATCGAGCCTTCACTTGGCGTTGAGCGTCTCTTCCTTGCAGTTATGTGCGAAGCATATGACGAAGAAAAGCTTGACGAAAAAGATACGAGGATCGTTCTTCATTTCCATCCGGCTCTCGCTCCCTTCAAGGCTGCTGTGCTTCCCCTCTCCAAGAAGCTTTCAGAGCAGGCTGAAGAAGTATTCTCTCAGCTTTCCGCTGAATTTATGGTCGATTTTGATGACACAGGCTCTATAGGCAAGCGATACAGACGCCAGGATGAGATAGGAACACCTTTCTGCATCACCTATGATTTTGACAGCGTTGAAGACGGCTGCGTTACAGTACGTGACCGCGACACAATGGCTCAGGAAAGAGTGGCTATTGATAAGCTTGTTGAATACATCAATAACAAAATAGCTTTCTGATAACCTGTCAGATATGAAATTTTCCGCCGCTGAACTTGCAAAATT
>CADCPT010000094.1 GCA_902803385.1 uncultured Ruminococcus sp. | reverse complement strand
TTATAATTAAGGAAGAAAGACATAACCGAAAACGGAAAGATAAGAACCGCAAACGCTCCCGCTCCGATCATGACAGGAACTGTCATACTTTTTGCGTTCAGAACCACCATCAAGACGGCTAAAATTATCCCAAGAATGGTTGATATGATGAACTTCGCTCTGATTTGTTTTACTGTGTTGCCGTATAATCTTTCTTCTACTGTGTTATACATTTTTAGTCAACTCCTTATTTGTTTTAATATTCCGATTCTTATATAAAGCTTAATCTGGAAATAACCTCATCCTTCTTGCGGATGTTTTCAGAGAAGTAGCGTTGGAATTCAATGATCTGCGCCATAGTAGCTTCCAGATTATAAACAGCAGAATCAACTCGCTGTTTAAACTTTTTGAGTCCGCTGAATATACGAATCACTATCACTCCTGCGGAGGCTAACATCAGCACAATACCAACAAGCAGCACATAGGTAAAGCCGGAATTTATACAATGAACGATAGAGGCTACCGTGACGATCAAAGATATGAAAAATACTATTGCCAATGCAATATTAAAGGCATTTATGCAAACCATTCGGAATTTATTGTTATCAAAATAATTCCTGACCGCAACTCTCTGATCGTCCAAATCTCTGCCGTTACTTGTACTATTCCATCCATCAATGCTCAAATGATATTGCAGCGGACATCTTTCTCTGATTTTTACGGTCCAGTTTTCGATGGCGGATTTGAACCAATCCTTTGTACTTTTCAGACCGAATTTTCTGACCTGAACATCTGTTTGTCCATCATTTGAATAAACAGCCCAATCCACCATTTGCTTTCCGATATTGAAGCCTTCCGTGCGCAGACTCTGTATTTCTTCAAACTGTTTTTCTGCTTTTTGTTTGTCTCCTTCATTATCAATGATCAGCCTGTAATACTGCTGTTCTTCCTTAAGTTCACGCTCTTCCTCATCGTAGTTTGTGATCAGACTGTTAAGTACTGCGTCTACACGGCTCTTGTAATTTTCATCGGTCTGAAGCTTTTCTTCTACGTTAAGCTCATCCAGCAGCTGAATAAAGCCGTCATATTTAGAAACATCCAAAAAGCTTTTCTCAATTTCATCTGAATTTGCACAAAAGCTTTTTATCATATCGTATTGACACTTTACCTTAACAGGACTGTTTTCAAAATATGCTTCATAGCTATTGACCAGTCCCTGACATATTTCTGCATCCTCAGAAATAATATGGATCCATTCGTTTATGATCCCTGCAACTTCATGCTCCAGTTGTTTATCCTTTCCAAAAACGCCTCCCATAAAAGCCTGGATCATGACCGCTGTTTCCTGCTGAAGCATTACAGGATTCAATGTGCGGCAATACACCTTGAACCATTCCCTTGCAGTTTGGATCCTCTCAAAACGAAGATTCAGCAAACAGAAGAACAAGGAGGTTTTAATTTCATCCTTCCTTGCGCTTTCTGACAGCGCATTCTTTGCCACCTCAGGATAATTGTTTACCCAGGCAGTAACTGCCAGCAAGGCATAAGAAAGCCAATATCTTGAGCTTGTGATCCATAATTCTTCGGAAAGCTCCTCTATGGTACTGTTGCGGACTAAGTTTATATCAAAGTCTCTGACTACACCAATAATCGTTTTTCGGATGGCATCATAATTTCCAAATTGCTCTTTGATGACCTGATCCAGCCGCATGATGTTTTCATGTGCGATCTGTTTTTCCTCACCATGCATGATGTCCTGACGGAACTGTTCAACACGCTTATACACACTTTCAGCAGTATCCTGAACTTTTCTGGTGGATGTATCAACATTCTGAACGTGCACATTTACCTGGGACTGAAACGACTCAACCGAATTATTAAGATTATTGATTACACTGTTTACGCTTGACATTTACTATTACCTCCATCTTCAGAACTTATCAATAGAATTGTTGAGATCGCTAATACAGTCATAGCCACGTCTGACAAGACTTCTCCAAGATGCCATTTCCTCAACAGCCCCTTTTAGTTTCAGAATGGACAACCTACAATATTCTTTAAGGCTCTTCACCCTGTCGACCCAACGTCTCCATACAAGGAACCCACTGACAATACCTAAAACCACACCTAAAGTCAGTAAAACCGGAAAAGCCTGGGTTCCGATCGTAAGCCCTGCAATAGCAAGGATCAGTACAGACGCTGCACACATGATAAGAAATATTTTCATAAGCTTATCACTCATAGCATATTTTACCTTTCGCTTGTCATATTCCTTTTGAATATGTGCGATCGTTTCTTCTACATTATTCTCACAGCACTCCTCTTCTATAGAAGGCATTTCTGAAGATACGCTGATAACAAGCCGATACTTTTCTTGCACGGTATCGTGTATATTTTCAAAATACTTTACAACGCCGGTTCTGATTCGGTCCTTCAGATAGCTTATGGCAAATTTTCTGACCATAATATCTGTCTGACGAGGATCCTCGGAAAGCGCCCAATCAATCAGGAGATCACCAAAGGTTTTTTTCATTCCGATCTGACCGTACAATTCGTTATACTTTGCATTTGCTTTTCCGGTATCTCCCTTTGCAGCAATAACAGCTTCATTGTACTTCAGATTCTTAATGACTTTAAACTCCTCATCATCGTAATCATTAACCAGATTATAAAGAATATTTTCTATTGTTTCGTGAAGATTTTCTCCTTTATCTTCCTCAGCCTGATAGATATCATCAAAATATTTGCTGATGACCGCTATTTTTTCCATACCGCTCAGAATTTCAAGCATATTTTTATACTCAGGACAAGTTTCCTTTAATACAGGATACTGTTCTTCTGTAACATGGATAAAATTCTGTGTAAAGGAATAGCCTTTGTCAGAGACTTTCTTACTAAAATTCGCATTTGTTGCTTCTGTCTGGGCGAGCATATTCTTGAAATAGTTTGTAGCCATATCCGTAAGTGCTTTATCGTTCCTCATGGCACCAACGAGATAAGCATGCAAAACGTGTTGCCACTCTTCTCCAAGATTATTAGCATCTGACTTATCAAGTAAGGTTATATACCAATTTCTTGCAACATCGACCCGACCAAAACGAAGATTGATCAGCATATAGAAGACACAGGCTTTATATCCATCCATTGTCATCGCTTTGTTCAGTGCTCTGTACGCTGCTTCCTGTTCATCACTTGCCCAAAGCATAACAGACATAATGGCGTAAGCAAGCCAATAATCGGTATTTTTCAGATATGCTTTTTCAACCTTCTTTCTTAAGGACTCACTGGAAACGATATGTGAATCCAATCCGATTACATACCCGAGCGTGATCCGGCGCAGTTCGTGATAAAATGAGAACCTGGTATAATACTCATCATTATACTTTGTCATCATCTTTGAAGCTTCAGACAGATTTTTAAACAGAAAATAATGCTCAGTAACATCTACCAAAAGATCATATAGCTTTTGTACAATATCATCCGCATCTGAAACTTCTCCGGATACATAAGAGACCTTTCGGGTGGCTGCCGCCCCAACGCTCTGAATGTTTCTGGTTAGGATCTGACAGTTCTCTACTCCGGCTTCGAGTTCAGCCGCAAGCATTTCATTTTCGCGAACAAGACTATTGTATTCATCAACCAGCCGATTATATTCCTGGGCTTCTTCTTCGGTCATTCATTATTCCCCCTATACTGGCAGATTATTTCAGATCTTATTCAGATCCTTGTAAAAAGATTTGAATCCTACCGATACCATGCGTGTCATCATATACATATACGCATCGTTCAGTTCACTGTCAAATCTTCCGGTTATCATATATTTTCTTAATATCAGATCAAAAACTGCTAAGGTCTGCTTTTGATATTCCGCAGAAAAAACAGTGTCATCCTCTGCTTGGAGATCACAAACCATATCCATCGGATATTCCGAAAAATCCCTTTCTCTGCAATCATATTCAACAATATCTCCACTGTGGAGATTGAAGCTGATCCATCGGGATGGTCTTTTTACTCTTTTCTCCTTCAACTCATTCGCATTGTACAGATATATAAATGCACAGGCAACATACTCGCCATTATCTGCCTTGCGAAAAACAGGATTGGAAACACCGTGAGGGATCTTGTTTCCATGCAGAGCGTTTCTTGAAAACTCAGTCATGATCTTTTTTGCATTCCATGTATTATCCATAGATTACCTCCTGCTGCCGGATTGTCGTTTATTCAGGAATGAGCGTTCATATCTGCCGTATCGTTTTTGGTTATTACAATACAGGTGGGATCGATCATTTCTCTTCCTTCTTCTCCAAAACACATTCTTTCATATTTATCCACATCAGCATAGCTTTCACCTCCGCCGGAATCAATTATATGAAATCCTTCAACAGCACCGTCCGGACCTCTGTCAACTCCTGTTACAGTGATCCAATGATCCGTGCAGACATCGTCACATAATTCGCCGGGAATATGTGTATTTTCGTCCCATAACGTTCGTGAATCTACAGCTATGTTAAGAACTGCACCCTGATCTAATTTATCCGCCATTTCGTTTACGGAAAGGGCGTTATCAAAATCAAAACGTTCTACATCAAGCTTATCACCGATCTGTTCATTCACCTTGTCATAAAGATTCATGAATCCGTCAGTATCTGTTCCGCCGTTATCCGCTGGATCCAACGAACCCGTTTCACACAGATCATTTTCGACTGCGATCGTCAGCACCTTATTCTCAGTCAACTCATTGGTTCCAAGCAATGAGTTGATGGCGTTTGCCTGAGATGTCGGTCCGCAGGTACCTTCAAAGCCGTATTCGTTTATTCCTTGTTCATAAAAGCTACCCGATTCATAAAACTCAGGATCCTCAAGCCTGACCATACTTTCAAATTCGCTGTCATCAGGAAAATGATTCAGATCACCAGGAAGTACAACATTATCAGCATTATCTGAATCAATTGACGCATCGCTCTCCGTTTCGGATGTGTATTCCTCCGTCACTTCGGATGGTGTATCGCTCTCTGTTTCGGGTGGGTATTCTTCTACCACTTCGGATGATGTATCGCTCTCCGTTTCGGGTGGATATTCTTCTACCACTTCGGATGATGTATCGCTCTCCGTTTCGGGTGGGTATTCCTCAGTCACTTCGGATGGTGTATCGCTCTCCGTTTCGGGTGGGTATTCTTCAGTCACTTCGGATGGTGTATCACTCTCCGTATCGGGTGGGTATTCCTCAGTCACTTCGGATGGTGTATCGCTCTCCGTTTCGGGTGGGTATTCTTCAGTCACTTTGGATGGTGTGTCACTCTCCGTATCGGGTGGGTATTCCTCAGTCACTTCGGATGGTGTATCGCTTTCCGTTTCGGGTGGGTATTCTTCAGTCACTTTGGATGGTGTGTCACTCTCCGTATCGGGTGGGTATTCCTCCGTCACTTCGGATGGTGTATCGCTCTCCGTTTCGGATGGATATTCTTCCGTCACTTCGGATGGTGTATCGCCCTCCGTTTCGGGTGGGTATTCCTCCGTCACTTCGGATGGTGTATCGCTCTCCGTTTCGGGTGGGTATTCCTCCGTCACTTCGGATGGTGTATCGTCCTCTGTTTCAGGTGGATATTCCTCAGTTACTTCGGATGGTGTATCGTCCTCTGTTTCAGGTGGATATTCCTCAGTTACTTCGGATGGTATGTCATCCTGTGTTTCGGATATATACTCGTCTGTCCCTTCTGATACACTTTCCTCATCTGATTCCGAAAAATCATCCAGTGTTTCTCCTGAAGAATCATATTCCACCGGATCAAATCCATCCTTTTCAAGGAGTCTGTCATTGATTGCCTGATACTCCGGATCCTGACTGTACTCAGCATAATCGTCACGACCGTAATTATGCTCGCTCATATACTGATTCATTTCCTCCATGGGATCCTTATCCGCATTGTAATCCACCGGATCTAATCCGTCCTTTTCAAGCAGCCTGTCATTGATCGCTTGATACTCCGGATCTTGGCTGTATTCAGCATAATCATCACGACCGTAATTATGCTCGCTCATATACTGATTCATTTCTTCCATAGGATCCAAATCAGGGTTGCTTTCTTCAATCGTTTCCTGTATTCCTAATCCATCAGACTCATAGAATTCCTCTATCGGTTCTGCTTCATCCGGTTTTTCATTATCAGCAGCATCTAAGCCTGAAATATCTTCCATCGAATCTGTTTCCAATGAGAAATCATCTGATACAGCATCATCAAGACCGGAAATATCATCTATTTCCACAGTCTGTTCCGGAATATCAACATTTGATACATCATCAAGACCGGAAAGATCTTCCGTTACATCAGGTGTTTCAAAAGTCAATTCTGCAGAACTATCATCTATCGGTGAAACATCCATAGATGTATCTATTTCCGATCCGACATCACAATCAAATTCATCACACATAATCTCACCTCCCGATTATTTTTGAATGCTGCCATTATTCAAAAAACGTTCATGTTTCAAAATTGCTTGGTAATTTGTCTTAGAAACATCAATACTTTTTGCAAGAAGCATTTTCCTGAGAAACTTTATTTTCGTGCAGTTATATAGCTTTATATCCAAATCTTTGTCTGATAAATCCGCTGCAGCTGCCCGGATATAATGATCCAATTTAGGAAGCAGCGAAGCCAACTCCGACAAAGTCTTTATCTTTGGACGGAACTGATTAACAAGCCTTGAAGCAATAAAATCAGCATCTGCCCTGACGGAAAAATCACATTTTCCTCTACAAAAGGAATTATATTGACATTCGTTATGTGGTATCAACAATTCCTGCTTATCATCCCAATAATGCGAAACTGCAGCAATGTCATTATCGAAAATAAAAGGTCTTATATCGGCGATATTTTTCAGATCATAAGTCTTGATATGCAGCGGTTCATGTACTCGTCCATAATGCAGCATCGCCTCTCCTACACCAAGATGTCCCAGCCGGTCATAGTCCGCATCTGTCATATTGGTAGCATTTCGGATCATGTCCTTGTTTTCTTTTTCTACCAGACGAAACATGATTTTCACATTAGTATTTGCGACAATGTTTTTTCCAACCTTTGAAGGCGACTGATCAGCTATGATAATCCCGGTGCCATAAGAACGTATCTCTGCGATCATATCCTCAACCGCTTCAATAGTAGCTCCCCTGGAATCAGGCGCACCGTCCTGAACATTACCTGCTCCGCCAAGAAGAACATGCGCTTCATCGATCAACAGAATATTCTTAAGCTTACCGTCACCGGCAACATTGTTTTTTGTATAGATACAGATGAGGATCAGCAGAAGTGCCATAATCAACGACTTCTGCTCCTTATTATTGATCGCATTCAGCTCGATTACCGTAGGTTTGCTCAAAAGGTCTTCCAACGGGATAGTATGGATATTATCATAGATCATGCTGTTCTGCTCTATAAGGCTCACAAGCCTTACAACACCGGCACTTTCCATATTAGCTTTTACATCACCTTTATAATCCATGCTTTGTATTCTGCGTTTGAACACTCTGATAAATTCATACATTCCAAATGGTTCAATGTTAGGATCATCCTTTGTGCTGCTGAGACGCCAACCGTATTCGTTATAGCATTCATTGATAGATGCCAGAAAAATATCCGGAAGCGGATCCGGCATGGAAAAAGCTGCTTTGAATGCTGTCATCAGGCTTGGAACATAAGTTTCTACCGTAACTCCGGTAGGTGGTATAAATGGATTGATAATATACGGAGACACGTGGCTTTTACCCGGAGTAAATACCTGCAGTTCTTTTATTCCGTCAATCAATGAGCGATATTCCGTTTTAGTCGGCTCTATGGCGATAAAAGGTATATGAAACGTATTCCACATCTGGAGCAAAAAACCAAGAGAGAAGTTGGTTTTACCCGAACCGGGAGTACCTACTATCAGTCCATGCTTTGTAAAATCATTCAGCGGAATACCTGCATGAGTTGAACGTAATGCATTTGCAGAACTATTCTGAATAACACCGATTCTGAAGTTGCCTTCAGAAATAATATTCTTATTCAGCTTTTCGCGATTGGTCAGTATTTTCTTTGACTCAAGTCCGATAGCCGTGCCATCATCAATAGGAAATTTAAACACGGTACGTATTTCTCCGATAGTCATCAAATACCTTAATCTGATCATATTTACAGGCGCATTTCTGCCTTGCCAAAAAAAATTGTCTCGTTCCTGATAGATCAGATAATTACTATTGACCCAAGGCGAAACCTCAAAATAATCGCAAAGACTAACCGGACTATCTAAAATATTTACAATTTCAAGCGAATCAGAAGTTTTCAAGCTTTCATTCTCAATCACACTTATCAGCTTATTGCACAAAGTGCTAATACTGTTTTTTGAAGAAAAAACCATAAAGTTATAGTATGCGTTATTATCCTGAAACGCTGAAAGATAATAATGAAAAGCATCTGACAGCGTTTGTGTTCCCGCATCCAACGGCATCATACCATGAAGCCTTCTCATTTCGCCAATATAATACTCTAACATTGAATTCACCTGAATTAGTGAAGCTTTCTCGGTATCGTTATAAGCCGTCGGAATTATCTGAAGAGAAACCACACTGTCGGGATATTGCGTCATTGTATTTGTAATTGCGGCAGTATTCACATTTTCATTCGGGAAAATAGCATCATTAAAATACACAGTTCCCCCGCTGAACATATTGCCTATCGCTCTGTCCCTTTTAGACACAGCTGCACAGCAAGTACCATCTGCTTTTGAAAGTCCGCTGAAAAAAGCTTCATATTCTTCGTTTTTTTCAAAGAACTCTACAGAATAATTTTGCCTTTCCATATCATTTTTAAAGCTGACAGATAGGCTTTCTATACTGTTTATGATCTCACTTTCCTCTTTCCCAAGCTTTCGTATCACAAAGTACATTTTAACCTGGGCAGAATATGTTTGATTTGTTACAGGAACACTATGAAATAGTATTTCATACGACGTGTTTTCATTTTCTGATGTTCTGAATAATCCGGAAAGAAGCTGGGTAAAAAATATCTGATTCATTTCACGCGCTTTGTCCGGAATCCGATGAATCAATTCGTAATAAGGTACTTCCGTCACCTCAGCAACAGCATATCCCACACAGCTTTCGTCTGTACTATGACTGATTTTTACCAACTTCATCCCTCCTCAAAGGAGCTTACAATAAACACACAACGCCCTTGTCGTTTCACTAAGTACTCCCATTTTATTTTTCATTGCTATATATTTCTTAAATTTACATCTTGCACCCGAAACATCTACATCAATAGATGCGGAGCCTTTGCCACCTTCTAATGCATCAATCACGCCGATCGCAGTCTGAACATTTTCGGTAGAAAGGAGTATGTAAGCCTGGATCAGATTACAATTTATCCTATCCTGGTTATACACAATAGTACAATTAATCATTTCAGGGCTGAGATAGCATAGTTTCAACATTTTTGATATACTGCCTACCTTAGCCGCAGGAAGATCATGCAGCTCAAGAACATATCTGAAAAGAATCTTGTTGCTGATTCGAGAAACACTTTGAATCAATTCACCAAAGATACTGCTTTCAAACTGTGAGGGTTGAACAGAAGATATATAAATATCGATCACGTCATCATAATTAACTCCGGAAGCCTTTGCCATCCGTAATAGTTCCGTACGTTGTTCGGCAGGCATGTTCTGCATCAGCAGCATTACTGCACAAGCATTGGCATTCACCTTTAACCCCGCCTGAAGCAACTGATAGATCACTTCCTTTTTGACGTCAAACGCATCGGTTGAATCAATAATATAGTTGCTTAGCGTCTGATGAAAAAACGATCTGTTCAGCTTCATCTCGAACAACAGCTTTATGATCTCTGCCTTCAGTTCCTTGTCCGTCATACAGTTTAAAATATATTTTTCAACTGAATTAGTGGGCAGTTCGTCAGTAAGTGAAAATAAGTATTGAAGCAAATCTAAACGAGTATCCGGCTCATCGTACCCATCGCACAAATAATCGGAAATAAACCTGTATTTTACTTTTTCCGGAATCTCAAACTTCAGCATTTCATCAATGACACTTTTCTTATTCTCGGTATCAAAGTCTTCTCTTCCAAGTATCCCTTTAAAATGATTGCTGTTCAGCTCAACAAAATTATCAGATTCATACAGCATCCTAAGATTCTGAAGACAAATATCATATTCGCAGCTAAACACAGAATAATTGACTATTGTAGCTGTTTCAACATCAAGTAGCTTATCGCTTATTAAGGAGGACATCAGTTCATACACGATCTGAGAATCCTTAAGTTGAGAAATAACATGATCCATAAGACATTCTACAGAAGGCCGCGCAGGGGTTTTGCATAGTGCGGCAGCAATCTGACATTTTGCCACAACATCATCCATGGAATCACTGATATATGATTCAAAAAGCTTACGGTCATCCTCTGTCCATTCATCCTCTTTTTCTATCAGAAAAATAACATTTTCAGCTTTGCTCTCGCTGTAAGGACATTTAAGCAGCAAGGTCTTCATAACGGCTTTTTTGTTGATATTATCAGCATTATGCAGAATCTGGTCAAATAAATCATATTTTTCGTTTTTAACGGCAAAATTAATCAGATTGCTGTTAAGATCCATCGAATACACTTCGGAAGCATCATAATCTTTCAGTAAGACATCTCTTCTGGGTATTGCATTCATTGAATCGAACAAAAGTATCAGAACTCCTGTAACCTCTGCGGAGTCAAAGAATTCGTACAGCACAAGCTCCTCTTCAGTCGGAGAATCACCCATTGCTTTCAATGCCATGTAGTTTTTCTTCATCATAGCAAAATAGTTTTGCTGTTCCGACTTAGATATTCCACCGTTAACGATCATGTTCATCTCGTAAGCAAGCTCCGCTATGATCGTTCCCACATATCTTGAATCTATTTTTTTACATTCCACAAGATTGTTCTGTGCACTGCTCATACGCTTGTATGCAATGTCAAGCAATGACTGCCGCACAACATTCTTTATCGTAAACATGGTGTCTGCCTGTTCATGTCTTTCAATCAATGCACCACAATACAGACATTTCCACATTTTAGTTTCTTTATCATAATCAAATTTTGTGCCTGCGCAAGATGTGCATTTTTGAACTACATAACTTACAGACATTTGTATCCCTCGTTACCATTTTGATTATTTGCTGTTTTTTAACAACAAATTTCTTTCGGAAATATAGGATAAAAGCTGATAGCAAACCTGTATTGCTTCGTTTCTGTTGTTATTGGAACAAAGATATTTCAGCTCTTTTACCTTGTTGTGAATCATTTCATCTATATCTTCTGTAACATCCGTTGTCATCGGATCAGAAAAGCGTATTCCTTCCTGAACCTTATGAAGCTCTTTTTTCAATTCCTTATCCAGGCACTGATCTTCAAGCACCTTCACCTGTATTGCCAAATTTTTGATAGTGGCGACCTTTATTTTCATATCCTTGCTGATATCTTCAACAACACCTTTGCTCATAAGAGCCATAACCGCAAAGATCACAAAAATCAAGAGAAGAACCGCCTGGATAATGACTGCGAGTGTCGGAGAGGCAACAAACCGGAACAGCATGAACACAATGCTTGCAAATAGCTCAGCAATAAAATAAAAAATCGAGAAAGACATAAGCGGTATGTTCAAAAAAATAGCCTCAGCGTCAGATTTTTTAAATGTAAGATATGCAACGATCATATTAGAAATAAATCCGCCACACATGAAAGCATAGCTTATCCAAAAAATATCATTTTTTTCCTTGAACACAGCAAGTGTGATGATATTATAGATGGCAAATACTGCTGCATACACCACACCCATCATAATAATGTATTTTTTATCTGTTGTTTTACTCATCTTTATCATTCCTCCAAATCAAACGATTCTTGTTCCACATTGGTTGCAGAACTTGGAACCGACCGTCAGCTTTGCACCGCATGTCGGACATACAGGATCCGTTTGCTGCTTTGCTCCGCAAAAGTTACAGAACTTAGAACCTGCTAAAAGCGGATGTCCACATTCCGAACAGAAGCATCCGCCCACATCTGAGGATGATGAAGTTACGGCAGATGGTTGCGCAGACGATTGATCATCAGGCATTACTTCATTTGACTGCGGCTTCATTTTTCTCATAAACCCGCTGACATCAAAACCGCCGCTCATCTGTCCGGAGGAAACCGACTTACTTGCGGACTGTACACCTGACAGATCTTTTCTGCTGTCATTTCTGATCCTGTCACTGTTAAGGGCATCTCTGGCAATATCAACAATGGATCCGCCTAATGCTCCCCCCATCATAAAACCACCGACTGCTCCGCCAATATTACCCATTGTGCCTTCATTGCTTGCAAATTTCTCGGCAATAAGCATCTGACGTTCTTCCTGCCAGGTGTAACCCTCAATAAGTCTGCTGCTTCTTCTCTCTTTGGCTGACTTGACCGCATCATAATCTTCCTTCGGAACCTCGATCGTTTCAATATTAAAATACTCTGCACGTATTCCATATTCATCAAATACTTCATCTAATCTTTCCTTGACCGCTTCGCTGATTTCAAACAGGTTTGCGTTTATCATGAAATAGCTCAGCTGTCCGTTGATCATAATTTTTGAAATACAGTCTTTGACATGAGAGGAAATCAATCCCTTGAAATTATTCATCATCTCGGCAGAAGTATATCTGCTTCTGAATCCTACAAGCTTCACAAGGAATTTCCTGGTATCAACAATAGAAAAAGTCATGCTGCCATGAAGCATAACATGGAGGAAAATATCATACAACGGATCATCAAGTGTGATCGCACCTCTGGTTCCCCAGAGCATATCCATCTGATGGACAAGATTAACGTAAAACACCTTACATGGAAATGGATTTGTTCCGCCTGTCGGAATATTGATAATCTTCTTTACTAACGGGATATTCGGTACCGTAAGCGTATGACGCCCCGGACCAAACAAATCGGCAGCCTGTCCGTTAACGCAAAGCAGTGCCTCATATGGTTCATCCACAATCAACTGCGAGGTAGCATTGATTTCTTCACTCGGATATTTCCATACAAGATCATCCGGGGATCCCTGAAATTGTATCACTTGTGAAATTGCCAAAACGATCACTCCTGTTCTTTTATTTGGTATTTATTCATCCGATAGATAAGTTATATCGGATTATGATTTCTTTTTCTTTTTATTGGATGATCTTTGCTTTAACTTCTCAAACCAGCTTAATTGAGGTGAAGACCGCAAAGGCTTGTCAGGGCTATAAATTGTATAATTCATTTTCGGTTGTTCACCGAACATCTCATCCAACTCAAAACCGGACGACCGGTTTCCGGATATAGTTTTTAACTCAATCGAGGAATCAGGAGTACCCTCAGATATAGGAACAACATCCTGTTCAGCCGCATTCTCCTGTTCGTATTCTTGATCGAGCAGTGATGCTATCCCCATTTCTTTGCTTTCCGGAAGTATCTCTTCATTATCCCGAACAGGCGCAGGCTGTTCTGATTCCGATGAAGATTCTTCAACAGCAGGCTCATCATCAAGCTTGGACATAAAATCATCAAAGCTGATGTCGTTCTCTATAGGTTCATCGACCTGTTGGGGTTCA
>CADCPT010000093.1 GCA_902803385.1 uncultured Ruminococcus sp. | reverse complement strand
TTCGCGCTGTCGCTCACTTCGTTCGCTCTGAATTATCACCCGGAGGCTTATTGCCGCGGCTGTAAGTTTTCAGCTTGCTGTATTTCACGCACTTTAGTGTTTTTCAGGGGTGCCGGGCGCTTCGCGCCCGGCACCCCTGAAAAAACAAGTTTTGAGTAGCCCGGTCGCGCCGAAGGCACGGTCGGGCGGATGGTGCGATGCTGATGCGGCAGCCCCCTGAAAAACGCTGTTATACGCAGTATTGTTGCTTTAGCGCTTTTATGCGCCGAAGTATTGACAATGCCCTGTTTTTTATGGTATGATACAAATGCTTTTAATCACATCAGATCAGTACCGCTGCGGTTTTTATACCGATCCCCCCTCAGATCTTATTAGTGGATCCATCGGATATCGGTACCGGGCGGTATCAGAATTACCGGAGGTCATATAATGATTATCGTACTCAGACAGAATGCAACCAAGGAACAGCAGATACTCTTCAAGGCAACTCTTGAAGAAAAATACAACGTAAGTGTGAATACATGGGTCGGAACAGGCTCGACAGTCCTCGGTCTAATCGGCGATACCACTCAGGTGGACGAGGATTGGGTGAATGCACAGGAAATAGTCGAAAGCGTCAGACGCGTGCAGGAGCCATATAAAAAGGCTAACCGTAAATTCCACCCGGATAATACCGTTATCGAGCTTCCTACGGGACAGAAAATAGGCGACGGCAGCCTTTGCATCATGGCAGGCCCCTGCTCCGTTGAATGTGAAGAGCAGATAAACTATGTTGCCGAAAGGGTAAAGCAGGCAGGAGCGACCTTCCTCAGAGGAGGCGCATTCAAGCCCAGGACCTCTCCCTATGCCTTCCAGGGTCTCAAATCCGAAGGCCTTGATCTGCTCAAGGGCGCACGCAAAAAGACAGGTCTGCCGATAGTTACGGAAATAATGAGCGCCGCACACATAGACATGTTTGAAAGCGTGGATATCATCCAGGTCGGCGCAAGGAATATGCAGAATTTTGAGCTTCTGAAGCAGCTCGGCAGAATTGATAAGCCTATTCTCCTCAAAAGAGGTCTTGCAAACACCATCGAAGAATGGATAATGAGCGCCGAATACATAATGGCAGGCGGCAACGATAAGGTCATCCTCTGCGAAAGAGGGATAAGAACTTATGAAACGGCAACAAGGAATACCCTCGACCTTTCCGCAGTTCCTGTAGTAAAGAAGCTCTCCCACCTTCCCGTTATCGTAGACCCCAGCCATGCAACAGGCAAATCATGGCTTGTTGAACAGATGTCGCTTGCAGCTGTCGCAGCAGGAGCGGACGGCCTCATGATAGAGGTACACAACGATCCCAAGCGCGCGCTTTCCGACGGCGCACAGTCTCTTACTCCTGAGCAGTTCGACGACGTTGCCCGAAAGGTCTTCGCTCTCAAAAAGGCATATGACGAAATAATGGGATAAATGTAATAGCTGCGAAAACATCCGGAAGGAAAACACTGTTCGGTATCAGGAGGAAATGAAAATGAATATTATAATTTCCGGTCTAGGCATTATCGGGGGTTCCTATGCCAAGGCTCTCAAAAAATATACTGACCATCATATAATAGGCATCAACAGAAGCCCGGAGCCTCTCAGGCAGGCTCTTGAATGTTCGGCTATAGATGAGATCGGCAGCCCCGAGGATCTGAAAAGAGCAGATATGATAATACTGGGGACCTTTCCGGAGGCGGCAGTGAGCTTTACCGAGGAATATGCCCACCTCATACCCAAGGGTTGCATAGTCACCGATACCTGCGGCATAAAATCACAGATATGTCCCCGAATGGTACAGCTCGCAAAGGAGAACGGCTTCACGTTTGTCGGAGTTCATCCGATGGCAGGAAAGGAAACAAACGGCTTTGCATCCTCCGATGCCGACCTATTCGTCGGAGCAAGCTGCATAGTCGTTCCCTGCGGCGCAGAAGAAGCCGCAGTGGAAACTGTTTCGCGTCTTGCAGAAAAAATAGGCTTCGGAAGGGTAGTATATACCACTCCGGAGCAGCACGACAGAATGATAGCATTCACCTCTCAGATTCCGCATGTCCTCGCCTGCGCCTATGTGCGCAGCCCCTGTTGCCCGGCGCACAGAGGCTTTTCCGCAGGCTCCTACCGAGATGTTTCGCGCGTAGCCCACATAAACGAAAAGCTCTGGGCGGAGCTTTTTACGGAAAACCGCGAAGCACTCCTGAGCGAGATAGACGAGCTGACAAAGAATCTCGGAGAGATACGCAGCGCCCTTGAAAAAGGCGACCGTCAGGAGCTTGAAGAGCTGCTTGCAAAAAGCCGCAGGATAAAGGAGGAGCTTGGCGAATGAAAACTGTAGAAGTAAACACAGACAGAAGCTATAACATATATATTGAAAGAGGTATCATAAAGTCTGCCGGAAAATATATCCGGGGCGTATCAAAGGCAGTGCGCGCCGCAGTCATAAGCGACAGCAATGTTGCGCCCACATATGCGGATACGGTGATGTCATCACTGAAGGAATACGGCTTTGAAACATCGCTGTTCGTTTTTCCTGCAGGAGAAGCATCCAAGCGTCTTTCTACCATAGAGAAGATATACGGCTTCCTTTCCGAAAGCAAGATAACCCGCACAGATATTATCGTTGCTCTCGGCGGAGGAGTCACCGGAGATATGGCAGGCTTTGCTGCTGCAAGCTGGCTGCGCGGAATAGATTTTGTTCAGATACCCACAAGCCTTCTGGCACAGGTAGATTCCTCTGTCGGCGGAAAGACCGGAGTTGACATGCCCTTCGGCAAAAATCTTGTCGGTGCATTCTGGCAGCCACGCGCTGTTCTTATCGACCCGGACACCCTTTCCACTCTGCCGGATAAATTCTTCCGCGACGGCATGGGAGAGGTCATAAAATACGGCTGCATACGTTCCGCATCTCTTTTTGAGCGGCTCGAAAAGGAAAACGCCGCTGATTTTATAGATGGTATTATATTTGAATGTGTCTCTATAAAGCGCGATGTCGTTGCTAAGGACGAGCGCGACACCGGGCTGAGAGCCATACTGAATTTCGGCCACACCTTCGGTCATGCTATTGAAAAATTGGGGAATTTCAGCGCCATAACGCACGGCGAGGCCATAAGCGCCGGAGCGATGATACTGACGGAAATAACAGAGAAAAAAGGTCTGACAGAAGCCGGCACTTCGGAAAGGCTCCGCGCCCTCCTTCTGAAAAACGGTCTGCCGGTAAGCTCTGAATATGCGCTCAAAGACATAATAAAAGCGACCTCCGGCGACAAAAAAAGCAGCGGCAGGGATCTGAGCTTTGTTTTCCTTGAGAGGATCGGAAGCTGTTACACAAAAAAGCTCAGCACAGAGAAGCTTGAAGGATTCTTTATAGAATAAGGGGACTGAGAAAACTTGTTTTTTCGGAGGTAGCGTTCGCCTGCCCTGCGGCGAACTTTTTATAGTGTTTTTTTCGGGGGCTGTGAAATAATTCACGGCTCCTTCGTTATAACGGCGTGCGCCTACCCTGCGGCGCACTTTATTATAGTGTTTTTTCAGAGGT
>CADCPT010000092.1 GCA_902803385.1 uncultured Ruminococcus sp. | reverse complement strand
GTGCGCCTACCTTGCGGCGCACTTTTATTATAGTGTTTTTTCAGAGGTGCCGCGAGCAAAGCTCGCGGCACCTCTGAAAAAACAAGTTTTAAAATAGCCCGGTCGTTGCGCAGCAACGGTCGGGCGTTCAGTCTGAAAAAACACTGTTAGTATTGAATACGGGGTGTCGGTAAGTGTCGGGCTTTTATGCCTTGACGTTTACCGTCACGGTTGCTTTAAGCCCGTTGCTTGTGGTCGCTGTGACTGTGGCTGTGCCCTTTTTCAGAGCTGTTATCTTGCCGTTTGAAACGATAGCGACCGATGTGTCGGAGGATGTCCATTTAACAGTCTTGTTTGTTGCGTCTGCCGGGGCGACAGTGGCTTTTACTGTCGTGCTGTGGTCAACCGCAAGGTTTACTGTGCTCTTTGAAAGCGTTATGGATGTTGCCGGGACTGATACCTTTACCGTTAAGGTCGCTGTCAGACCGTTGCTGGTCCTGGCTGTGATGGTCGCCGTACCGCCGCCGACTGCCGTGATCCTGCCGTTTGAAACAGTAGCGACCGATGTATCGAATGAGCTCCACTTGACAGTCTTGTTCGTTGCATCCGCCGGAGCTACTGTTGCTTTTACAGTCGTGCTGTGACCTATGACAAGGTTCGTGGTGGATTTTGAAAGCGTGATACCTGTTGCCGGAACTGTTACCTTTACTGTAAGCGAAGCGGTTATGCCGTTATTAGATTCTGCGGTGATAGTTGCCGTTCCGCCGCCGACTGCAGTGATCTTTCCGCCTGTAACAGTTGCAACTGATGTGTCGGAGGAAGTCCAGGTGATAGTTTTATTGGTGGCGTCTGCCGGAGAAACAGTAGCTTTTACGGTAGTGCTGTGGTCTATGACAAGGTTCGCGGTGGATTTTGAAAGCTCTACGGAGGTGACTTCAACAACAGCAGGCTTTACTGTTACTGCGACTGTAGCTGTCAGACCGTTGCTCGTTGCTGCCGTAATTGTCGCCTTGCCTGCCGCAACAGCTGTGATCCTGCCGTTTGATACAGTTGCGATCGATGTATCGGAGGATGTCCAGGTGACAGTTTTGTCGGTAGCGTCCGAAGGCTCGATCGTTGCCGTGGCTGTAGTGCTTCTGCCTTCAAGGAGGTTTGCGGTGCTTCTTGAAAGCACTATTGAGGTTACAGGTATGGGAGCAGGTGTTACTGTAACTGCAACGGAAGCGGTCTTGCCGTTGGTGGAGCTTGCTGTTATAGTTGCCGTTCCGGCTGCCTTTGCTGTGATCTTACCGTTTGAAACAGAAGCGACAGCGGTATTAGAAGAAGACCATGTTATCGTTTTGTCAGTCGCATTTGAGGGAGCGACTGTTGCTGTTACCGTAGCCGACTTGCCGGCTTCAAGCTCCAGCGATGTCTCTGAAAGCGTAACGGAAGTTACGTCGATAACGGGAGCCTTTACCGTTACCGCAACAGAGGCGGTCTTGCCGTTATTGGAGCGTGCCGTTATAGTTGCCGTTCCGGCTGCTTTGGCTGTGATGGTCCCATTTGAAACTGATGCGACGGATGTATCGGAGGAAGACCATGTTATCGTTTTGTCGGCCGCGTCTGAGGGACTGACTGTTGCCGTAACTGTTGCTGTCTGACCGATCTCAAGGGTCAGAGATGTCTTTGAAAGTGTTACGGAGGAAACGGAGATCGTGGGTCCGGTCTCTGCAGGAAGCGTTGCTATCTGCCTTACGGTACCTGTTTCGTTAGGGCTTGAAGCAAATACGCCGTAAAGCACCGCATCCCTGATATACAGTCCGTAAAGCTTGGTGCTGTATGTGTTGGTGTATACGAGAGTTGATTCTCCGGTCGCAGCATCGTAGCTGTAAACTGCTGAAGGAGTATTGTAATAGAGCAGGTCGTTATTCTGTGCAAGTCCTGAATAAACTCCCTTGTAATATGATCCGGAATTACCCGAAGCATACCATGTATCTGTAATACTTTTGAGGGTGGTGCTTGTATTGGTAGAATAATTATACCTTACGATGCCGCTGCTGTTAATTCCGTATACAAATGTATCGGACGGATCAAGCTTGCAAAGCTTCGAGCTGAAATCGTGATAGGCTGCATTATCGTATTTTGAATTCAAGGCTGCATGCACTGAATCATATCCGCTATGTGCCTGCTGTCCGTTTATAGACTGGCTTATCCTGCTGTCGCTGAGAAGGAAATATGTATGTGATACTCTGCCGGGTCTGTCTTTGACTGGATCATCCCATGTTGCGTCAACATGATAGTAGCTGCCGTCTAATTTTGCAAGCATCCATTCGTGCTTCATGCTGTCGGAATCAACTATCTCGGAATACATGCCCAGCTGGGAAAGAAGATATGCATATATCCTTGAATAGTTTTCGCATACGCCGGTCTTTTGCATCATGAATCTGTAATTGTCGCTTTCATAATCAATATTGTCATAGAAAGCGTCGAGCACGATCTCATCATGCAGGGTAACGGCACGGGAGAAATCATCGCCGCATCTTGAAAGCTTTCCGCTTGCAAGCGCAAGGTAATGGTCGGCTTCGCTATAGAAGCTTTCGAGAGCGGTCTGCGCCTCGGACTGAGTCATGTTATAGCTCGGATATATCTGATAGACATAACCGCCCATATTGTTCCAGGAATAATTCCTGTCAACAAAGAACAGATCGGGATGCGAAGCAAGCGTGCCGAAATATAAGCCGGACATATCCGCCTGCGGAATTTTGAAAGAAGAAACATCTATCCTGCTGCTGTGTGAATAAAGAGCATTGCTTATTTCCCTGACAGCGTCGAGGTGATCCTGCATCTTGTAGCTGTCAGAAACATACATCTCTATGTAGCCCGACTCTGTTCGTGTTGCTGCGGAAACGGACGCGGCAAATGCCGACAGCGAAAGAGCGCCTGTCAATCCCAGGGCGAGAAGCGATCTGAATATTTTTCCTTTTACCATTGAACATCGACCTCCTGAAAAGAAATTATTCCCCTTATTGTGTTTATTTTAAATCATTACGGCTGAATAATCAACAGAAAATCCTCATTTTGCACTGAAATCATAATTTTTACAATTATTTTAGTGCAATGAAAACAAAAAGACAAAATGTGCACCTGGGGTGCGCCTACCCTGCGGCGCACTTTATTATAGTGTTTTTTCAGGGGTGCCAGGCGCTTCGCGCCTGGCACCCCTGAAAAAACAAATTTTTAGCAGCTCGGTCGTTCCGAAAGCACGGTCAGGCACCCCCGAAAAAATAAACGAAAAATGAGACTGCCGTCAAAACCTTGTTTTGCAGCAGCCTCATATTTGTTGATTGATGTTTTACTGTGTTTCAGTCAGAAATTACTCTCTGGACTTCTTTGTCATAACAACAGCAGCACCGAGAGATGCGAGAACTACGCCAACGAGAGCGGCAGCGGATGTAGCGTCGCCTGTAGCAGGAGTCTCTTCCTTCTTCTCTTCTACAGCAGGTGTAGAAGCAGGAGTCTCTTCCTTCTTGCTCTCTTCGGTCTTGCTCTCTTCCTTCTTCTCTTCAGACTTAACTACTTCGTAGATTACAGGATAGTACTTGCCGTAGTCGGTCTCTTCAATCTCAACGTCGAGTTCCTTCGCAGCAGCGACAGCCTCGTCAGAGGGTCTGTTAGCATCGAACTTTACACTGATTGTGAGGGGCTTGCCGATCTCAGGATTTTCGATGAAGCAGTTTGTCTGGCTGTTGAAGGTACGGTCTGCATCGGGCTCATACTGACCCCAGCTGGATGCCCAGCTATTGTCAAGACGAACCTTGAAGGTGATACCCTTCTTGCCGCTAGGAGTCTTATCGTAGTAAAGCTCCTGGATCATGTCTTCTGTTACATTGTCGATCTCAATTTTGCCTTCCCAGATGTAGTCATGATCATCATCATTCATAACTATGTCCTTTATTTTGCCGGCGTCGCTCCAGTTGTTGAAGCTTCCGACAAGACCAACTGAGTGACCGTCGAGCTCACTCTTGTTCAGAGGAGCAGCAGCAGCTTCTTCTTCAGCGCTTACTGCAACAACAGCAGCAGTTGAAACCATAGCTGCAACAAGAGCAGCACTAAGAATTCTTGCCTTATTCATGATAATTTTCCTCCCAAAAAAATATTAAAACACCGCAATTACGGGTTTTGTTGTAATAATTATACTATGGTTATGCATAAAAATCAAGAAGATTTTTTTGGAAGAAAAAGGAACCGCGCGAAATTTGTGAGAAAACGTCATAGCTTGGAAATTATTATGAGATAGCCGAAGATCTGTATTTGTCATATGAAAAAAATTCCTGGAGAAATTAGGCAATTTCAACAAAGAATAAAGTTTAATATAGGCACATAAATACATGTATAAAAAGAAAAAATCTAAAACTTTGTGATATCTAACAAATATTCGGGGTATATATGCAATGAAATGTGTAAACTATACAAAAAATTATTACAATGGCGTAATATATTGAAACAAAAATATACGAAATTGTAATATTTATGCAGTAAATACAAACTGTATAATAAATTGCAAAGTGCGCCTACCCTGCGGCGCACTTTATAGCCCGGTCGTTGCGTACGGCAACGGTCGTGCTTTTAGAGGGCGCACCTTTTATGCCCCGAACAGCGTCTGCAGCAGGGCTAGGATGTGGTCGGTGGCATATACTACCGCTGCAAGCAGCAGAAGAAAGGCTATGCCGGAAACGATGCGTATCGCGCGCGCTTTTCCCGGGGAAAGCTCTTCGTCCTCCTCTTTTTTTGCGTCGGAGATCTTCTTTTTTTCTTCCTCGTCCGGCTCGTAAGGCGCGCGTTCGTCATGTGCTCCTATCTCCTGCATAAGCTCCCGGGCGGTGCAGTAATCGGAAAGCTTGACATATATATTGTTGATCGATGCCGCGCTCGGAGCGACAGCTCTGAAAACAGCGTCGTTTTCTTCGCGGCTGTAGCTGTAGGCTATTCCGGCGCTGTCCAGTGCTGCGGTTATACGTTCAAACTCAAAGCCGCCTGCGGTCATTATACGCACGGGGGAGGCAGGCGCAGGGTCTGAGATAAGCTTTTTATTATGCTCCGGGCAGGTGTCGGTGCTGTCCGGGAAAAGACATTTACATTTTGTGCAGTATCTCATGGTATCATTCCTTTATATACAAGTGTCCTTGGGGTGTGCGCCTGCCTTGCGGCGCACTTAGATATAGTGTTTTTTCAGATGTGCCGCGAGCTTTGCTCGCGGCACATCTGAAAAAACAAGTCTTAAAACAGCCCGG
>CADCPT010000091.1 GCA_902803385.1 uncultured Ruminococcus sp. | reverse complement strand
TTCCCGAAGCAAAGCAGGCTATGGATCAGTTCAAGATGGAATGTGCTAACGAAGTAGGCGTGAATCTCAAGCAGGGTTATAACGGCGACCTTACTTCCCGTCAGGCTGGTTCTGTCGGCGGTCAGATGGTCAAGAAAATGATCGAAGCTTACGAAAGAAGCATGTAAGCTTAGCTTTGTATATTTTGCTCTGCAAAAATGCTGTTTCATATGCTGATTATGAATTGCTATTCTTTTAGCACACAGTAATAGTTATTTCCAGCTAAGCTGTCGCAAAACAACTGTTTTGTGACAGCTTAGCAATATATAAAAGTATTATTTGTATATTATACATTTCTTTAGTGTTCCATAGATTGTTCGTCAAAACATGGAATATGCATTTTTTTATAAAAAGGATAGAAAATGGCTTTACACTACTATATAATGTATAATATCTGCATTAACACCACTACTCGCTGATGATGCAGAACGACCTGCCTTCTGACATAATAATGCCTTCATCCTTTAGTTTTCTCAGTTCTCGCATCATTGCACTTCTGTCGGAACCGATAAAATCCGCTGTATCTGTGAGGCTTAAGGGCAGTGTAAAGCGATTACCTTGTTTTTTTGATATTGCACTGAAGTATACCATAAGCTTATTTCGGATGTTTCTTTGAGATAGTATATCTATGTGAAGCATTTGTCTTGAAAAATTGTCTTCAACGATGCTTTTGACAAGCTCATAATAACGCTGCTTCTGGTCTTTTGTATACTCAGTCATACTTTTTTCAGCCGGAATGCATACTTTGCATGTATTTTTAGCGCAAATGTAGTATAAATTTACATTTTCTTTCGGTTTGAAAACACCTCCGAAAATATCTCCTCTGGTGTATATGTCCAGTATGCTTTCCTCGCCGAAATCATTTACGCTTTTAAGTACTGCAACTCCGCTTTCCATCAGCATTATTTGCCTGGAAAACTCTTCCGGTTTTAGTATTACCTCTCCGTTTTTATATGACCTTTGTGAGTGAATGAAGAATTCCATTGCTGAGTAGTATTTTTCGTTCCGGATCCTTTCATACTCTGTATTATTATTCATATAATCGCCCTCTATATCGTGTGTTCTTTTTTGTTCAAAACGCTATATCTTGTATTATATATCAAAATTGTTGCATTTGCAACAGACAATTGCAATTCTTTGATATAGAATAGTACCTACACGCAATGACGAAATACAAACGGAGATGATAACATGAAAATCATAAAGAGAGATTCCTCGGAAGAGATCTTTAACGGCGAAAAAATATATAATGCCGTGTTGAAGGCTAACAACGCAACCGAAAACAACAAGCTTTCCAATGAGCAGATAAGAGATGTTGCGGAATATGTAGAATACAAATGCTCTAAAATGGGCAGAGCTGTTTCTGTAGAAGAGATACAGGATATGGTAGAGGATCAGATAATGGCTAAGGGCGCTTTTCAGCTTGCCAAGAATTATGTCCGTTACCGCTATACCCGTTCTCTTATCCGTTCTTCAAACACCACTGACAACAAGATCCTCAGCCTTATAGAGTGCAACAATGAGGAAGCAAAGCAGGAAAACTCAAATAAGAATCCTACTGTCAACAGCGTACAGCGCGACTATATGGCAGGCGAGGTCAGCAAGGATCTGACTAAGAGAATACTCCTCCCTTATGATATAGTTGAAGCTCATGAAAAAGGAATAATCCATTTCCATGATGCAGATTATTTCGCTCAGCACATGCATAACTGTGACCTTGTAAATCTTGAGGATATGCTTCAGAACGGTACAGTAATAAGCGAAACCCTTATTGAGAAGCCTCACAGCTTTTCTACAGCCTGCAATATTGCTACCCAGATAATCGCTCAGGTCGCTTCAAACCAGTACGGCGGACAGAGCATCAGTCTTACACATCTTGCTCCGTTCGTTCAGATCTCGAGAGAAAAAATAAGACGTGAGTTTGTTGCAGAGCTTGAAGAAATGGGTGCTGAGATCCCCTCAGAAACGATCGACAAGATAGTAGAAGAAAGACTCAGAAAAGAGATCACCAAGGGCGTGCAGACTATTCAGTATCAGGTCGTTACTCTTCTTACAACAAACGGACAGGCTCCCTTTGTCACTGTATTTATGTATCTTAACGAGGCAAGGAGTGAACGCGAAAAGGCAGATCTTGCTATGATAATAGAGGAGACTCTCAGGCAGCGTATAACAGGCGTAAAAAACGAGGCTGGTGTCTGGATCACACCTGCATTCCCGAAGCTCATATACGTTCTGGAGGAGGATAATATCCACGAGGGAGACCCATACTATTATCTGACTGAAATGGCAGCAAAATGTACCGCTAAACGTATGGTTCCGGATTATATCTCAGAGAAGATCATGCTGCAGAATAAGATAGACAAGAATGGCGATGGCCATTGTTATACATGCATGGGCTGCCGCAGCTTTCTTACTCCTTATCTTGACGAGAATGGCAAGCCGAAGTATTACGGCCGCTTCAATCAGGGCGTTGTAACTGTCAATCTTGTTGATATTGGTCTTTCTGCTCAGAAGGATATGAACAAATTCTGGGAGATCTTTGACGAAAGAATGGATCTTTGCCACAGAGCTCTGCGCTGTCGTCACGAAAGACTGAAAGGCACGCTTTCGGATGCTGCTCCTATACTCTGGCAATACGGCGCGATTTCAAGACTGAAAAAGGGCGAAACTATAGATAAGCTGCTCTACGGCGGCTATTCGACTTTGTCTCTCGGCTATGCGGGACTCTGGGAGTGCGTATACAGCCTGATCGGCAAGAAGCTGACGGAGGAAGAGGGAAAAGAGCTCGGCCTCGAGATAATGAAAAAGCTCAATAAATACTGCGCTAAATGGAAGGCTGAAGAAAAGATAGATTATAGCCTTTACGGTACGCCTCTTGAAAGTACAACATATAAGTTTGCAAAATGTCTGCAGAAGAGGTTCGGTATAATCAAGGATATTACCGACAAGAACTATATCACAAACAGCTATCATGTTCATGTTACGGAACAGATAAGTGCTTTTGACAAGCTCAAGCTTGAATCGCAATTCCAGGCGCTTTCTCCGGGCGGTGCTATTTCCTATGTAGAGGTACCCAATATGCAGAATAATATTCCCGCTGTTATGCAGGTCATTCGTTTTATATATGACAATATTATGTATGCAGAGCTCAACACAAAAAGCGATTACTGTCAGGTCTGCGGCTTCAGCGGTGAGATACAGATCGTCAAGGATGATGACGGAAAGCTTATATGGGAATGTCCTAATTGCAGAAACAGAGATCAGAACAAAATGAATGTTGCAAGACGTACTTGCGGATATATAGGCACACAGTTCTGGAATCAGGGCAGAACTCAGGAAATACAGGAAAGAGTGCTTCACCTTTCCATGAATACCTGTTCCTGTTGCTGAGTTAGAATAAGGCTGTTGAATTAACGCTGCTTTAGCCGCACAACCGCAGCTTCGCAGCGACCGGGCAATTAAACATTTGTTTTTTGAGGGGTAGTTGCGGCTTTGCCGTCTCTTACTCCTCAAAATACTTTTTGCGACAGCCCGGTATTGATTTATCGGGGGAATAATTTTATGTATTACGGAGAAATAATAACCGCAGACTGTGCAAATGGAGTTGGGCTAAGGGTAAGTCTTTTTGTTTCCGGCTGCACAAATCATTGTAAGGGGTGTTTTCAGCCTCAGACATGGGCTTTTGATTACGGCAAGCCATATACTTCCGAGACCGAGGAGCAGATCATATCCGAGCTTTCCAAGGAATACTATTCCGGTCTTACTATCCTTGGCGGTGAACCCTTTGAACCTACAAACCAGCAAGAAATAGTCAAGCTTATCAGACGCGTCAAACGAGAGCTTCCGGAGAGAAATATCTGGATCTATACAGGTTTTACATATGATAAGGATCTTGTTCCCGGAGGATGCAGGTACACTGAGTTTACTGATGAAATACTCGATAATACCGATATTCTTGTTGACGGCAGATTTGTTGAGGAGCTCAGGAATCTGATGCTCAATTTCCGAGGTTCAGAAAATCAGAGGATAATTGACATGAAGCAAACGAGGGAAAAGGACGAGGTAATTCTTTCGCCACTGAACAATTGAAGTCGGGCTATTTAAAGACTTATGCTTTTCATAGGAGGCTGTCGCATTAACACTGCTACGTCCGCCCGACCGTGCCTTCAGCGCGACCGGGCTATTAAAAATTTGTTTTTTCAGGGGTGCCAGGCGCTTTGCGCCTGGCACCCCTGAAAAAACACTATAAAAAGTGCGCCGCAGGGTAGGCGCACTCTCAGTGCACTTCTTTCGGGTGTACCCCAAGGTCACTTCCTTCAGGCGCACAAAAATACAGAATAAATTGAGTTGTCGTCAGAATCTTTATTTTGCGACAACCCCCTCTGAAAAACACTATATGTATTGACATCTTTTTATAAATAAGCTACAATAAATGAGTAGTTTTGTTGAGATGAGGTGTATTATTTGTGGTACTTTCAATCGTAGTGCCTTGCTATAACGAAGAAAGCAATATAGATGTGTTTTATGAGGAGATCTGCAGAATATCCCCTGAATTGCCCGATGATACATCTGTTGAACTGATTTTTGTGAATGATGGTTCAAAAGATAACACACTTCTCAAAATAAGAGAATTGACCAATAAAGACGAATCGGTAAGATATGTCAGCTTCACAAGGAATTTTGGAAAAGAATCTGCTATGCTTGCAGGCTTTGAAGCTGCATCTGGGGATTATATCTGTGTGATGGATGCCGATCTTCAGGATCCTCCGTCAATGATACCGGAAATGTACGCTCTTATTTGTACAGGTGAGTACGACCGTATTGCTACCCGCAGAGTTAACAGAAAGGGAGAGCCGCCTGTCAGGTCTTTTTTTGCCCATATGTTTTATCGTATGATAAATAAGCTTTCAGATGTCAGGATAGTTGACGGTGCGAGAGACTTTTCAATAATGTCGCGCAGGATGATCGATTCTATCATCGATCTGAAGGAAAAAACAAGATTTACCAAGGGATTGCTTGAATGGCCCGGCTACAGAACAAAATGGCTGGAATTCAAAAACCGTGAAAGAAACAAAGGAAGATCAAAGTGGTCATTCTTTAAACTGTTTTCATATTCAATAGAGGGTATTGTCTCATTCTCTAACAAACCACTGATAATATCTGCTTTACTTGGAGTGATACTATGTATTATATCGCTCGTTATGGTCTTTGTTGTTGCACTAAGAAGGATAATTTTTGGTGATCCGGTAGAAGGCTGGGCTTCACTTGTATGCATTATTCTGTTTGTATCCGGTTTGCAGCATTTGTCCATAGGAATAATCGGAAGTTATCTCGCGCGGCTGTTTATAGAAATAAAGGGGAGACCTCTTTATATTATTGATGAAGAAAAAACCGAAAGGAAATAAAACATGGATCTTATCGAAACAAGCGATAATGTTAATCGTCACCCCTGGGAGCTTTCTCGTACACAGAAGGTCATATCTAAGCTAAAAAAACTGGGGATAAAAGGTAACGTTCTGGATATTGGCTGCGGTGACAGTTATTTTGATAAAAGGCTTGCTGAAGCAGTACCTGATGTAACAGTGTACGGAGTGGATATTTTTCTCACAGATGAAATACATTCTGAAAGAGTGCATGCTGTTAATTCTCTTGAAAAGCTTCCGGATGTAAAATATGACTTTATTCTTATGATGGATGTGATCGAACACATAGAGGACGATACCGGATATGTAAAGGATATTGTTAATAAGCTCAAGGATGAAGGAACTGTTTTTATTACAGTTCCTGCATTTATGTCTCTTTATTCTCTTCATGATAAGGAGCTGAGACATTTCAGAAGATATAATCATAAACAGCTTCGTGCTGTAACAGAAGCTGCCGGACTTGAAGAAGCTTTTTGGTCATATTTCTATTTCTGTCTTATTCCTTTGCGATTACTGACAATGAATAAGACAGAAAACCTTAGCGGCTGGCATGAGAGTGAGAAATCCTTTAAAACAAGGATTGTCAAAGGGATACTGAATATTGATTTTTCTGTTCTTTCAGCCCTTTCTCATATATTTATTCATATTCCTGGTCTTTCTTTGATGTCGGTCAATAAAAAATGCGTACGCTAAGAATACGTATCATTACTGAATAAAGCTTTCTCAGGGGTTTCGGATAATAGAAAACGTCCGGAACCCCTGAGAAAACGATAACCGATAGATCATAATTTGCAAATGATCTTATGTGAATGAATCACTGAGCTCTTCTGTATCAAATATACCTGTAAAAACGGTATTTGCGCCGCCCTCCATAATAACAGTTCCATCGAGCATATATCTGTCTGTAAGCACTCCGCCTCTAAGGTGAACATTGACAGGCGTTCCGGCCTTGCATATTCCTAATGCGACCGCCGCTGCGACCGCTGCGCAAGAACCGGTGCCGCATGCCATTGTTTCTCCCGAGCCGCGTTCCCATACACGCATTTCAAGATTTTCAGCATCGATCACCTTGATGAATTCTGTATTGACTCTGTCCGGGAAAATGGGATTATTCTCAAATCTGGGACCAATCTTTTCGATCTCCAGGTTTTCGAGATCATCAACAAATGTTACACAGTGTGGGTTACCCATTGAAACGGCAGTACATCTGTATGCCGTTCCTCCGATATCAATAAGCTGGTTGATAAAGCTTTCTCCGGCAGCATTCATAGGTATTTCTGAGGGTGTGAAAACTGCCTTGCCCATATCAACTGCAGCGCTTATGAATCTTCCGTTTTTACTGTTGATCTGTATTGTTTTTATACCGCTTTTTGTTTCGACCTTTATAATGTCCTGTTTTGCATATCCTCCGTCATAAACATATTTTGCAACACAGCGTATCGCATTGCCGCACATATTGCCTTCTGAACCGTCAGCATTGAACATCCTCATTCTTACGTCGGCAATATCAGATGGACTTATCAGTACAAGTCCGTCAGCTCCGATACCCTTGTGTCTGTCAGAGATAAGAGTACTGAGTTGACCCGGGTTTTGAACCCTTTGTCTTACACAGTCAATATATACATAATCATTTCCTGCTCCGTGCATTTTAATGAATTCTATTTTCATAGTATTGCTGCCCCCGATCTGAATAATAATCTAGTATATTGTAACATATAAAGGGTATTTTGGCAATACTGATATAGAAAGTCACAGGAGATTGTTTCGTTGTTAACATACTGATAAACTAAACGAAAAAACAGTCAGACTATTCGGATCGTCAAGAACAGAAAACTGCCATTGACAATAAAACATACAGATCCTATAATGATAGTATATTGACGTAAGAGGTGCTTTATGGAAAATATAGAATTTGTCCGCAGAAACGATGGGGCAGAAGGAGTCCGAACTGCTTTTGTTTTTTCATGTCCAGGTCAGGAAGAGGAAAAAAGCGGTCTTCTTGTTAACGGACAGACGGGCAGGAATCTTGATATGCTTCTTCATTTTCTTCATCAGAAACGTCCGGATCTTTTTCCATCAGAAGATCGTTACTATTACAGAATAACAAATTCTTCTGAAAGAATACACTACAAGGCGCGTGACGGCAGAACTGAACCATCTTCTGCTGAAATAAAGGCTCCCGATAATCTTGAAAGACTTACCGGTGATATAAAAGATTATGATGTCGTTATTACTTTCGGCAGAGGTGCAACAGAGGCTGTTAGTCTGATAGCAGACAAACTTGACAATAAAAAGATACTTCATAGCCGACATTTGTCATTTCTCAGTCTTAACAGCGGTGTAAAAAATGATATCAACGGTGAACCAATACCGAGAGGTGATCCGGATTCAACAAAAAAACGTCTTGAAGCTGTTGCGGCTGATATTATAAGTCAGATCTGAAGGCTTCTGGCAGAGTGTACAAACAATCCGGCACTTATTTGTTCCTCCTGATAATCAAAGTCGGTTTCAATTACCTTATCACATTCAGGCGGAGAATAACGGAAATGATCTATATGGTTGCCTGTATAGAAATAATCAGGTTCCGATGGTCTGTAATCATAGTCGAAGGTATCAATGATTATCAGTTTTATTTTCATCCTTGATGGTATGATGTTTTTGATATATACGCTTGCCTGCTGACCGACCCTGATGCCATCCTTCATCTCAGCAAGACCGGCAAGGTTTGGAGTAAGCTCGATAAAGGCTCCGTATTCCTCAACAGAACGAACGATCCCGGCAACTGTTTCTCCTATCTCAAACGAAGCGATGTTCTCTTCCCAGGTGCCGAGCAGTTCCTTGTGAGTAAGGCTGATCCTTCCGCCGTCGACGGTTTTTACCACAGCTTTAATTCTCATGCCTACCGAAAAACGTTCTCTGGGATG
>CADCPT010000090.1 GCA_902803385.1 uncultured Ruminococcus sp. | reverse complement strand
TGGTCGAGAGTATCTACGGAAATACACCGGACATCCTTTCACAGCTGATAAGAACCATGTTAGTGCCGAAGGAAGGCTGTGAGTTTATCATAGCAGACTTCAGCGCCATCGAAGCCCGGGTCCTTGCATGGCTTGCCGGGGAGCAGTGGCGTATCGATGCATTTAATAACGGCGAGGATATATACTGCGCATCTGCTTCACAGATGTTCGGAGTGCCGGTTGTAAAGCATGGGGTGAATGGAGAACTCAGGCAGAAGGGCAAGGTTGCCGAACTCGCCTGTGGTTACGGCGGAGCGGCGGGAGCACTGATTTCCATGGGTGCTCTTGATATGGGACTTAAAGAGTCGGAACTTCCGGATCTTATCGATGACTGGAGAAACTCCAATCCTCATATTACACAGTTCTGGTGGGATGTTGAAAAGGCGGCGGTGGATACCATAAAGAATCATAAGGTGCGAGAAGTCGGTAGGGTTGGTTTTAGCTTTTCAGCAAATACATTGTAGATCACATTACCATCCGGTCGCAGGCTCGCGTATATAAAGCCGAAGCTCCAGCCTAACCGCTTCGGACGCATGGCGGTCACATTTGAGGGGCTTAATGCCAGCAACAAATGGGTGCGGGGCGAGACCTACAGCGGAAAACTGGTGGAGAACATTACGCAGGCAACGGCGAGAGACCTGCTGGCGGAGGCTATGAGAAGAATGGAACTTGCCGGACTTGAGATAGTGGCACACGTCCATGATGAGGTAATAATCGAGGCTCCGGTCGGTAAAACAACTGTTGCAGAGGTCTGCGGCATCATGAACAAAAATCCTGTGTGGGCAGAGGGACTGCCTTTGTCATCGGCAGGATATATCGGAGAGAAGTTCTACTTTAAGGATTAAACGATGAATTAAAAGAATACAGCGGAAGGAGGAGAAAATGCAGGGAAAACCACCGGGCCATATCTTAGCCAGACAACCCTGGAACACAGGAACTTCGTCAGGCAGCGATCCTTATACGGAACTTGCAGTGGCAGTCGTTTTACAGGCAGTGGAGGATTATATCAAAGTGCTGAAAAAGCTCTTGAAAGGAAATCTGTGTGCTGATGAGGAAACGGACTGTGAGATCAAAAAACAACAGATTGAGCGTTTCTTTCGCTCACCGGATTATGAGTTTTATATAGCTTTTATGAATACAGAGATAGAGCCGGAGACTCTCATTTATCACTGCTGCTTAAGAGCAAAGGAACAGTTCAAGGAAGAACGGAAAAATGAAAAGGAGAAGATATGTAAACAGGCTGAAAAAAGCCGGGAATACCATAATGAAGGAGGAGATAATGATGAGTTGCGATAACTGTTCCGGCGGATACCGCGAGGATGAGGAACTGTATGTTTATGACCAGTGCTGTGAAAACTGCAGATACTACTGCGACTGGGAAGATGAAAGACAAAAGGGCTGCCGGTACTATGCAAGAGACGATTACGAGCGTATGCCTGAAACACACTGGTGCTACCAGTGGCGCGGGAAAAAGGGCAGACACGGAAGGTACGGTGATAGCTGATGAGGGAATATGTAGTAGAAAACGAATTCGTAAAAGCGGTCCGCAATGCAGGAGGTGTGGCGTACAAGCTCACATCCCACACAGCCAATGGTCTGCCGGATCGCCTTGTCCTGTTCTTCCCCGCAAAGACTGTATTTGTGGAGCTGAAAGCCCCCGGCAAGCAGTTGAGGCCGTTGCAGAGGAAAAGAAGATATCAGCTGATGAAGCTTGGATTTCCTGTTATTTGTATAGACAGGTTTTCTCAGATAAAACCTGCAATTGAAGCTGTCAAGGCATGGATTCCAGGCACATCGTTCCCTGAGAATATCGGTGCGAAGATACCGGAGCTGGATATCACAGCTCTGCCCCGTGATCAGGGCGAGCTGGACAATATGGATGATTATGGAGATACATTTGAGCCCGAAGACCCGTCAGTTTTGGCGGGCTTTTTTGATCTGGATAAAGGAGGTGTCGGCGATTGAGGTTTAATCCACACGATTATCAATCGTTCTGTATTGAATATATCAAAACACATCCCGT
>CADCPT010000089.1 GCA_902803385.1 uncultured Ruminococcus sp. | reverse complement strand
GGTTCAGCGTAAAGCTGCCGTTTTCATATTCCGCAAGATACCACAGTCCGCAGTCAACTACCTCTTTGGCTATCTCTACTGTTTCATTGGTCTTAACGCCCCAGCCTGTAGGACAGGGTGCAAGAATATGAATGTATTTTGTTCCCCTTATGCTTTTGGCTTTTTCGACCTTTCGCATAAAGTCATTCAGATAACCGACGCTTGCGGTTGCCGCATAGGGTATACCGTGAGCGGCTACGATCTCAAACATATTCTTTTTCTGTCTCAGATTACCGTGAATGTTCTTTCCGGCAGGTGTCGTTGTTGTTCTTGCACCGAATGGTGTCAGGGAGCTTTTCTGAATGCCCGTATTCATATAGGCTTCATTGTCATAGCAGATATAAAGAATGTCATCATTCCTGTCTATCGCACCGGACAATGCCTGCAAACCGATATCTGCCGTTCCTCCGTCGCCGGCAAAGCCTACGGCGTGGAAATCCGTTATTCCCTGCGCTTTCAGTCCTGCCTGAACACCGGTGAGCATGGACGCCGTTCCGGCAAAGGTGGAGATGATGGCATTATTACCGAAGCAAAGCTGGGGATAGTTGAAGCCGACCGCCGACATACATCCTGCCGGCAAAACCGCTATGGCATTTTCGCCAAGGACCTTTAACGCTATCCTGACCGCAAGACTTCCTCCACAGCCGGCACAAGCCTTATGTCCATAAAAAAATTCTGTTTCATTTATCGTCTTTGCATTGACTGCCATTTATCTCACCTCCACTCCCAGAAATCTGACAACGGATCGTTTCTCTTTCAGTTCTTCAAAGATGGTTTCGATCTCCTGCGGAGAAATATTCTTCCCACCCAGACCGCCAATATAGTTTGACGTTGCTATGCTGATCCCTGCCTTCTGCAAAGCGGAATTGACATTCGTATAGACTGTCCCCTCGTTGCCGAAAGAGATGTCCTTTTCAAGGACACCAACTGCCTTTGCATTCTTAACAGCCTTTGCGATTTCCGCATTTGGGAAGGGCCGCATATATCTGATTCTGAACAGACCGACCTTTTCACCCTGTTCTCGGAGCTTATCGACTGTCTCACGGACAAGTCCGGAAATGCTTCCGAGCGTTATCAGGATATCGTCGGCATCCTCTGTTTTATAGCTTTCGGTAAGCCCTGTATAGTGTCTTCCGAAAATGCTTTCAAACTTACTTTCCGCTTCTGCCACTACCTCTCTGACATGGAGCAAGCCGGTATGCTCTTTATATTTAAAAAATGTATTGGTATCCGGTCCCGCGGAAAAGCCGAGATTTTTCGGATTGCTGAGCGACATCTTGTTTTCCGTTTTGAACGGCGGCAAAAATTCATCCGCCTGCTCCTGTGTCGGAACATCAACCACTTCGTAAGTATGCGTAAGTACAAATCCGTCAAGGTTCGCCATAAAGGGGGTACTGACTTTCTGATGTTCCGCTATGTAAAAGCTCATCAGCGCAAGGTCAAGCGCCTCCTGTGCATTTTCTGCATACGCCTGAATCCATCCGCTGTCAAGCTGGGAAAGTGAATCCCTCTGGTCGCCGTAAATGTTCCACGGGAGAGCCGTTGAACGGTTGGCGTTCATCATAACGATCGGAAATCTGCCGCCTGCTGCATAGGGAAGACATTCCGCCATGTACAGCAGTCCCTGTGATGAAGTTGCCGTGAACGCCCTTGCACCCACAGATGAAGCACCCATCGCGCAGGACAGCGCCGAATGTTCGCTTTCCACATGGATAAATTCGGATTTCAGACTTCCGTCCTCCACAAACTCGGAGAGCTTTTCAACAACTATCGTCTGGGGGGTGATCGGATAGGCGGAAATCACATGGGGTCTTGCAAGACGCACACCGTATGCAAAGGCTTCGTTGCCTGACAAAAACTCTCTTGCCATTATTTTTCCGCCTCCATTCTTATTGCACCGGGTCTGCATATCTTTCGGCAGATACCGCAGCCCTTGCAGAAATCATAATCTATCTGAACCTTCCCGTCCTTTGGGGAAATCACTCCGTCCGGACAGTAAAGGTAGCAATTCAGACAGCCGACACAGCTTGCCGTATCAATTACAGGACGGACATTACGCCAGCCTGCATTTTTTGTCACCAAATAGCCGGCTTCGTATGAAGTAGTATCGGGAATATCCTCAAAGCTCGTCGGTATTTTTTCTCTGAGATACGGCTTCATTTTCCTGCCTCCTCATACGCTGCCCTGACGGCAGCTAAATTCTTTTCGTGAAGTCTCGGCGGCATGGACTGTTTCACTGCTTCTGTCAGATCATCAAGCGTGATTATCCTTGAAACAGCTGCCAAAGCGCCGAGAAGGATTGTATTCGTGATCGGCAGACCGAGATATTTTTCGGCTATGCTGTCACCGTCAATGGTGATAACTCTTTCGTTATCAATTTTTGCTTTGGTATTGAGAAGTATTTTTCCGTCGGGCTTGAGTTCATCAAGTGCCTGTTCGCTGAAAAGCGTATCATCCAGAAAAATACTGTAATCGGCCTTTGCAATTTCGCTTCTGTTGCCGATAGGCTTTGTATCAAGCTTTGTAAAAGCCCTGATCGGTGCGCCCCTGCGTTCGGGGCCGAATGACGGGAAAGCAAGAACAAAGGTGTTTTCTCGGAGAGAATAGGCTTCTCCCAACAGTCTTGCGGCTGTAAAGGCTCCCTGTCCTCCCCTGCCGTGCCAGATTATTTCTTTCATCTTTGCACCTCCGTTATTGCTTCCACCGAAGCAGGAATTTCTGGATCCTGTTGAAGAGAAATGAGATCATTACGATCACAATTCCGACAACGATCAGTCCTACTATCGTTCTTGTATAATCTCCGAAATCGGAGTAATTCTTGATATAATAGCCAAGACCGCTTTGTGCGCCGATCATCTCAGCGGATGTCAGTAGAACAAAGGAAACTGTCAGTCCCTGATTGCAGCCGATGAAGATCTGCTGCAATGATGCCGGAAGGATGACCGAAAACAGCATGGTAATTTTATTGACGTTCAGCACCTTTGCGGAATCAATGGTTTTCTTATCGACATTCATCACGCCGCTCATGGTTCCGGCAAGCACCGGCCAGAAGGTGGCAAGGAAGATCACGAATACCGATACACTGCGGAAGGTCGGCAGAAGCGCTATTCCGTAAGGGATGTAAACAATGGGCGGTATGGCGCCTAAGAATTTTGAAATGTAGGTTGCTGCACTGCCAAGTCTTGCGCTCCAGCCTAAAAACAGGCCAAGAGGTATGGCAACAGCAAGTGCAAGCAGATAGCCTTGCAGGATGATTCCGACGGAGCTGAGAATATTGGTGAATATCTTGTCATAGTCACCGATAAACTGCCAGAAAACCTTTCCCGGCGGCGGGAAGAGTGCCGCCTTCAGGACATTGAATTTTGCCGTTGCCAGCGTCCACAGGATCAGAAGCCCATAGATAAAGGCTATGATATCCACAAACAGATTCAGAGCAGCAGGCTTTTTAATGAAGGCCGAAAAAACAAGGGTAAGTATTTCAACGCCGACAGCAAACCATATCACATAAGAAGCGTAGGTTTCCGTAGGGAGCTGATCGGGCAGGAACTGTATCAGCATAAGCACAACAAACAGCGCATGGACCACCCTGAAATATCTGCGGAAGATTTCTGATTTGGTTTTTGATTTTTCTGTTTTATTGTTCTCAAACGAACCTGAACGCGACACGGACGATTTTGTCTGTGTATTCATCATAGAACGACCTCCTCGCCGCCGATCTTGCTGACGATGTCGCTGTAGAACATCGCAAGCAGCTCATTCCGGAATTTGTTGTATTCCTTTGTCTGCACAAGCTGTGCACGGTTTCTCGGACGTTCAAACGGCACTTTTATTTCACGGTAGACACGTCCGGGATTAGCCGTCATCATTACTATCTTGTCGGACAG
>CADCPT010000088.1 GCA_902803385.1 uncultured Ruminococcus sp. | reverse complement strand
CGTAGGAGCAAAAGCTCCCCGACGTCTGCCCCAGGCGTCGCTCGCTCCGATCAAGCGAGCTTGTCGGAGCTTTGCTCCTTGTTTAAAAAATAAGTGTGCCCAAAGGGCACTCCCTCAGGGCGCGCATGGTCAGGGTTTATTTAAGGTTTTCCTTTTCAAAATCCTTTACCTTCTGCGAAAGCTTTTCCAGCTCTTCTTTGGAAAGCTCCGGCAGGTGTTCAAGGTCATCAAGAAAAGCGCGTGCGCTGTCATTTGCTCTGAATCTGGCAAGATCCGTAAAAAAGCTTGTAATGACAGCCGTGAATATCGCAATAACGCCAATGGAATAAACGGAAAGCATTACCGCAATGATCCTGCCGATGACCGTAACGGCGACCTGATCTCCGTAGCCTATGGATGTCGCAGTGGCGAAGCAAAACCAAAGGCTGTCGCCGTAGCTGGTGATAGTCGGCTCTAAAAGCCAGATCATTGCTGCGGCAATAAAGAACCACAGAATATATCCTCCGATTATCTTATCAGCTCCGGTCGTTTTAAAAGCTTTCATAAGCATCCTGCGCTTTTGTTTTTTTCTCATCGGTGATCCCCCGGTATAAAAACAATTTTGTCTGAGACGATTATTTTTTTTATTATATAAAAAGCCGGAGATAAAATCAAGACATGATTGGCGTTATCCTTTAAGGAACGGTGACGCTTATGCCGCCGCCCGACCGCACCTTCGGCGCGACCGGGCTGTTAGAAATTTGCTTTTCAGGGGTGCCGGGCGCATTGCGCCCGGCACCCCTGAAAAAACACTATAAAAAAGTGCGCCGCAGGGTAGGCGCACCCTCTATAGATTATTTTAAGCCTGTGCGTCGAAAAGCAAATTATTTGTTGAAATCACAAAAGACTTCGTTTATAATGATATCAAGGTGTGACCGCATCAAAAGTCATTATCAAAGGAGGAAATGCTATGAGAACAAAAAGGATCGCTGCCGGCCTGCTTTCAGCTTTGCTGTGTATGTCTGCTATGGCAGCCTGCACACGCAGGATGAAAACTCATCGGGCACAGCATCGGAGCAAAGCTCACAGGCGGAAAGCAGCGCTGCAGATGAGCAAAGCTCAAAGACGGAGGACAGCAGCAGTGAGGTAACAAAATATACACTCACTATCCGCAATGCAGAGAAATCGGCGGAAATGAAGGCTGTATTTTCCAATACTCAGACCGACAAAACAGAAGAAGTCCGGATGACAAAAACCGGCGAGGACGATACCTGCTATATTTACACCTGCGAAAGCGACCCGACAGCATATAATATGTTCCGCATCTCATACAACGGAAGCGAAACAAGAGACGTTACCTTCAATACCTTCACGGAGGCCTGGTATCTCTACGAGAGAGAGCTTCTGCCCTGCAGGAAGGATCAGGATTATGTCGAAAAGCCCGACTACAAGACAGAAGTTCTGAAATTCCATGGATATGACAAAAAGGTACATATCTGGACTCCAGAAGGCTATGATCCAAATGCCGATACGGATTATTCGGTCATATATATGCTCGACGGTCAGACCGTTATCGACGCAGAGCTTGATCCCGGCAATAACAGGAGCTGGAGCGTTGCCCAGCATGTCACCTCTATGATGGATGTTACCGACAACAAGGCTATCCTTGTCTGTGTGGAGACGATGGGGTCTGATGACAGAGCGTTCAGCCGTGACGACGAGCTTATCCCGGATCTTGATTTTTCCGAGGAAATAAAACAGAAAGCCGATTCAAAATTCCTCTGCAAAGAATTCGGAGACTTCCTGAGCGATACCGTAGTACCCTTTGTTGAAGAGAACTACAAGGTAGTCAGGGATGCCTCACACAGAAGCATCTGCGGTTCTTCTCTCGGCGGTCTTGCTTCCTTCTATATAGGCCTTGAACATCCCGAGACCTTCGGCACTCTCGGCGCGCTTTCATCCACATTCAGCGTAGCGGATGAAGATACATGGAAAAACTACATTATGCCCAAAATACAGTCCGGCAAGCTGCCCTTCATATTTATGTACGACGGATGCTATTACGAGGATAACGGCGCGCTTTCCGAGATCATGAACAACGCGCTGATCGAAAACGGATATCCGAAGGATAAGATCGTTTTCTGCAAATACGAACCCGGCAAGCACGAGGTCGCAAGCTGGAGCGGCATTTATCCTCAGTTCCTTGAGGCTGTGTTCAATCAGAAATTAGCGGCTGTAAGATCCGGAGAGACTGTTGAATACAAGGACAAATCAAAGCTTCACCCGGCTCTCGACCCGAGCCTTGCAAGCCCCGAAGCAGAGATCAAAAACGACACAAGACCCGACTACATAAAGAATTATATTTTCTATGACAACAGCGAAACAAAATGGGACAGGGTATTTGCTTACTTCTGGGGCGGAATACCAACCAACAAGGTGACCGGCGAGGTATTTGATATCAAATATGCAGATTGGCCCGGCTACGAAATGGAAAAGGTCGAAGGAACGGATCTTTACAGGATGCCTGTTCCGGTAGGCTCATCAAATATCATCTTCAGCACCGGCGTAAAGGATGAAGACGTAGCAAAGGGAGTGGTCGCATATCAGACATCCGATCTGATCTTCTCTAATGTAAACAATTCCGGAAAGATCTATAAAATAGATACATCCGTTGAAGCAAAGCCCGGCAGCGGCAAAGCAGAGAAAACGAAATATCGCTATTCGGCAGGCGAATGGAGAGACTACACCGAATAAACTTTTTAAAGGGGCTGTGAAACTATTCACAGCCCCTCACTTTTTATAGTGTTTTCCGCCCGACCGTGCCTTCGGCACGACCGGGCGGCTAATAATTTGTTTTTTCAGGGGTGGCAGGCGCGAACGAAATACAGCTCTCTGAAAAAACGCTATAAAAAAGTTCGCCGCAAGGTAGGCGCACCCCAGGGACACTTCCTACGGGCGCACCTGACCGTTTTTACTCCATGCTCATCTTGTCAAGAATATCAAACAGCTCATCATAGTCGGCGTCTTCAAGCTCAGCCATAATGCTGTCGGCTTCTTCCTTTTTTGCATGCTCTCTGAGCTCATCAAGCAGATCGGGCGATCCTTCGCCGGCAGGCTCAGTGTTCTGCGCCTCGGGCTTGAATATATCAGTGACCTCAGGCTTCTTTACTGCTTCGGTCTTTATCGCGGAAACAGGCTCGGGCTTCTTTTCAGGCTCGGGCTTCTTCTCGGGTACAGGTTCCGGCTCGGCAAGGGCTTCCTTTTCCTTTTCCGGCTCGGATTCCGGCGCAGGCATGCTTTTTGTCTCTTCCTCCGGTTCTGTCTCTGTGACCTCAGAAGGCTCCGGCTCTTTTTCGGTTTCGGTTTTAAGTGCCGATACCGGCTTTCTGTCGGACTCTTCTTTTTCGTCTGCAGACTCTTCCTCGTCATAAAGAACAGCATTGAGGGAGCCAAGGAATTTTGTGTCCTCGTCCTCAGGCTCTGCGTCAGGCGCGTCTGTCAGTACGGTGTTCATATGTGCTCCGACAACGAAGAATACGGCATAGAGAGCAAAGGCAATATCAGCGGTGCAGGTAAGGAGTCTTGAAATAGTAGGCTCGATCACCAGTACGTCTATACCGTTTACGGCTTTCGGCAGAACTGCCATATTTGTGATGATAAAGCCGTAAACAGCTGCAGCGCATGCTGCATAAAGAATAGCGTAAAGCGTCATCCTGCGCAGAGCGACTGTTTTTTCCGGCCAGGAAAGGTACATCGCGTGGTAGTAGAGGAACAAAAGCAGGAGCGCCGTAGAGAAAATATCGAAATTGACCGATGCGGAAAACGAGATGCGGTGATAATTGATGAACATCAGCGTAAATCTCACACAGCACCAGACCACCGGGCCGAGTGAAAGAATACGGCGCTTTGTCATTCCGTTGTGCCCGGTAAATGAGATACAGGCTTCGTAGATCATCATTATACCGCCGAGCATTGAAAACAGAACGGAAATACCCTCCCATATCTGCGACCCGCTGCTGCCGAAGGACAGTATCCCGATCACAGAGGAGCCTATAAGAGCGACTGCGGCGATAAAGCCGAATATGCCGGCTCCGATGTTTCTTCCCGGCTTTGAGGACTGGATCTCAACATTCCTGCTCATCGCAGACATTACATATCCGATGATAACGAGCAGCACAAGAGCCCCTACAAACACTGCCGTGCAAAGAAAAGAAGAAAGGAAAAATTCTTTTCCCTGAGCATTGAAAAGTGTATCGCAGATAAGGGCTGCCGCTCCGACGGCTCCGAGGATCAGAGCCGGGATCCATAGTTTTTTTACCTTCATAGATAATTGCTCTCCCTTGTTATGAATTAGCGCATATCATTCAGCGCTCATTTATCGGCGTATAGCTCTTGTGATGTACCATCGAGCGATATGCCGGGCGGATTATCCTTCCGCCGTAGGTCACTTCCTCTACGCGATGAGCGCACCATCCTGCGATACGGGAAACCGCAAACAGAGGTGTGAACATATCGCTGGGTATACCCAGCATATCATATACAAAGCCGCTGTAGAAATCTACATTAGCACATATGACCTTATTGCTGAGCTTGACCTCCTTCATTACCCTCGGGGTCAGCCTTTCAACAGTCTTGTACAGATCAAATTCGGCGTTCATGCCCTTTTCCTCGGCTATTTTTCCTGCCGTTCTCTTCAGTATAACAGCTCTCGGATCGGAAAGGGTGTATACTGCATGACCGAAGCCGTAGATGAGACCGGAGCGATCCGCATTTTCTCTGCGGATAACGCCTGCAAGATAATCATATATCTCGTCTTCGTCGTCCCAGTCACTGACCTTGTCCTTCAGGTCGTTCATCATGCTTCTCACTCTCAGGTTCGCTCCGCCGTGGCGCGGACCCTTCAGAGAGCCTATTGCCGCAGATATTGCAGAATAGGTGTCGGTTCCGGAGGAGGAAAGGACTCTGGTCGAGAAGGTGGAGTTATTTCCGCCGCCGTGCTCGGCGTGTACTATCATACACAGGTCGAGAAGCTTGGCTTCGGAATCTGTGTAGCTCATATCCGGGCGAAGAGCGCGCAGTATGGACTGACTGGAGGAAAGGCTGAGATCGACGGGGTGGAAGAACATGCTCTCTCTGTCGAAGGCTCTCCGCTTTACCTGATAGGCATAAGTCATTATCGAGGGGAGCGAAGCCATGAGCAGAATAGACTGCCGCATTATGTTTTCGAGAGAGGTGTCGTCCGGGTCATCGTCAAGGGTATACATACCAAGCACCGAATGGGCAAGCTTGTTCATGATATCACGTGACGGAAACTTCAGTATCATATCGTCTACAAACTCATGCGGAAGCTCGCGGTAAAAGCCGAGCGTTTCGGTAAAATGCTCAAGCTGAGTCCTGTCCGGAAGCTTGCCGAAAAGGAGAAGATATGCAGTCTCTTCATAGCCGAAGCGGTTTTCGTATATGCAGGCGTTTACAATATCATTTACATCGATTCCGCGGTATGTGAGCTTGCCGACATCGGGCACTCTTTCGCCGTCTGCCATCATAAAGCCGTGAACATTGCATATGTTTGTAAGGCCTGCCATAACGCCTGTGCCGTCGGGGTTGCGAAGGCCGCGTTTCACGCCGTAGGTCTGATAGTCTTCTTTATTGAAGCCGTTGTTCTGTCTGTATTCCTCACAAAGCTCGCTGAGTCTGTCCTTATATAATTCCGATGTATTTGTCATCCGGTATTCCTCGTTTCTTTTTATTATGGACATGCGATCAGGTCTCATTGCTGTTTTTTATACAACCTTTATTTTAACTTTTTTTTGCCGTTATGTCAACAATTCATACGAAAAAACGGAGGTAATTATGCTCAAAAGGCTGTTTGCTGCGGTCATTTTGTTTATGATAATGCTGGCGCTTCCTCTCATCGCTCTTTCGGACGGGGGAAAAGAACCTTCGGCTGAGGTCCGGCCGGCGCAGGAAATCGAAGAAAATGAAGCTACACCGGAAGGAGCTGATGCCGAAAGCAGGACGGAGGTCTTCTGCATAAAAGACGGCGACGGCAGCATAAGGGAGATACCGGACAGGGAATTCTGCATAGGCGCTCTTGCGTATGAGCTTGCGCCGTCTTATGAGACTGAGGCGCTGAAGGCGCAGACTGTTGCGCTTTATACTCACTTCTGCCGGCTGAGAAATGCCGCAAGGGAAAGCGGCAGGGAATACGAGTTTGAAGCCGATATATCGGGCGGAGAATACTATCTTGACCGCGAAATGCTGAAAAAGCGCTGGGGCACTGCCTTTGACGAGGGCATAAAAAAGACGGAGGAGGCAGTTGACAGCGTTTTCGGGCTTTTGCTCACAGACGGTGGAGGAGAGCTTGTTGACGCGGCATATTTTGCCGTTTCCTCAGGCAGAACGGAGGACGCGCAGTATATTTTCGGAAAAAAGACGCCATGCCTTGAGGCAGTTCCGAGCCCGTGGGATGAGCTTTCCCCATATTATAAAAGCACAGCAGAATTTACAGATGAAGAGATCGTCCGAAAGCTTTCTGCAGTTTCCGGCGATGCCGCGCCTGATGCAGACGCAGAGCTGACGGAGCCGGAGCGCACGCCTTCCGGCAGCGTGATAAAAATGACCATCTGCGGAACTGAGCTTTCCGGCGCAGACATACGCCGCGCCCTTGGTCTGCGCAGCGCGAATTTTGAGGTCAGGCGCAGCGGCGGCTCATACATCTTCACTGTTTACGGCTACGGGCATGGAGTGGGGATGAGCCAGAACGGAGCTAATGAAATGGCAAAGCAGGGTGCAGACTTCCGCGAAATACTGCGCCATTACTACAAAGGCAGTATTATCAGCGGCACACTCTTATTATAGTGTTTTTTCAGGGTATCCGGCGCTAACCCTCCCGCCCGACCGCTGCTGCGCAGCGACCGGGCTATTCTGTGCGCCTGCCCTGCGGAGCACTCGCCACAATAGTATAAGCGTGCACAATGGCGGCGAAGCCGCCGTTTTGCACGCTTAGTCATTTTGCAGCCCGGTCGTACAGATGCAGATGAAGACGTTTTTTCTATTTCAACAACAGCACCAACTGAGATTTTTTTATTTTCGATTCTGCATCAATTTTCCACAGAACACCGCCATCCCCCAGCATCAATGGATTAAATTTGTAGCATTCCTTTTTTATTGATGAAACAAGCGCCTTTACTTCCTCTTTGTCAGAATACGAATGAATAACAAATACATTCACGGCTCATGTTCCCTTTTATATTCCGGATTATTTACAATATTGCTGATTTAACAAATAAGGGGGTGTGAAAAAACTATTTTCTTTTTTACAAGCCTCTGAATCATCTAAATATCCGATATAATATGGCTTACCATCTAATCACTACTTTGAGGCAGTACGCAATAAAGTAAGAAAGCGTCATTGCAATAGAAAAAACGACTTTATATACATCTGTACAACTGTCCGCCCGACCGTTGCTGCGCAACGACCGGGCGATTTTAAGACTTGTTTTTTCAGAGGTGCCGCGAGCTTTGCTCGCGGCACCTCTGAAAAAACACTATAATAAAAGTGCGCCGCAAGG
>CADCPT010000087.1 GCA_902803385.1 uncultured Ruminococcus sp. | reverse complement strand
GGAAGAAGATGCAATGATAAGCATAGTTAAGGCTGACGGCAGGGCGGAATACGAATACCTTGCAAAAGTAAGAGAAAGAGAAGGAGATAAGGACAGGGACGTTTCCGGTATTGTTTCCGATATCCTTGAAAATGTACGTAAAAACGGAGACAAGGCAGTAAGGGATTATACAATTAAATTCGACGTCAGCGCTCCTGAGTTTTTTGAAGTTCCCGCGTCGGAGATAAAAAAGGCAGTTACTGAGTGCGATCCGGATTTTGTCGAAACGCTTAAAAAGGCTGCTGCAAATATCAGAGATTTCCACGAGAGGCAGAAGCAGCAGAGTTGGCTCACGACAAAGGAAAACGGCGTAATAATGGGTCAGAGAGTCAGAGGAATAGAAAAGGTCGGACTCTATGTTCCGGGCGGTACAGCTGCATATCCTTCCTCTGTACTTATGAATGCAGTTCCTGCCAAGATCGCAGGGGTAAAAGAGCTTATAATGGTAACTCCTCCTATGAAAAACGGCAAGCCGAATCCTTCAATAATGGCTGCGGCTTCTGTTGCCGGCGTTGACAGGGTGTTTCTTATGGGCGGCGCCCAGGCGATTGCGGCGCTTGCATACGGCACAGAAACAGTTCCGAAGGTCGATAAGATAGTAGGACCCGGAAATATCTTTGTGGCAACTGCCAAAAAGCTTGTTTACGGCAAGGTCGATATAGATATGATAGCAGGACCGAGCGAGATACTTGTTCTTGCTGATGAAAGTGCCGACCCGAAATTCCTTGCTGCCGACCTTATGTCGCAGGCGGAGCACGACAAACTCGCTTCCGCGATCCTTGTCACCACATCCGAGGAGATCGCTGAAAAGACGGTCGCCGAGCTTGACAGGCAGATGCAGACTCTATCCAGAAAAGATATCATAGATGCTTCCCTTTCGGATTTCGGCGCGATAATAATCTGCAAGGATATGGATAAGGCTGTTGAAATGGCAAATTCTCTCGCTCCGGAGCACCTTGAGGTATGCTGCAAGGATCCCATGAGCTATGTCGGAAGACTTGATAATGCCGGTTCGGTATTTCTCGGTCACTATTCTCCTGAGCCTCTCGGAGATTATTTTGCAGGCCCCAATCACGTTCTTCCGACCAGCGGTACGGCAAGATTCTTCTCTCCTCTGTCTGTTGACAGCTTTGTAAAGAAATCAAGCTTTATATGCTACACCGAGGAAGCTCTTCGTGCAGACCGTGACGATATAGTCCGCTTTGCCGAAACAGAGGGGCTGACTGCGCATGCAAATTCAATAAAGGTACGATTTGAATAATGATACGTTATCGGTGCAAGGCGGCTGCGCCGCTCTGCGCCGATATTTATTGACTTACAGGAGGTAATTATGTCTTACGAGCTATGTAAAAAGGTGCGTGAGCTTGAGCCATATGAGCCGATAAGCGGCACATACAGGGTAAGGCTCGACGCTAATGAATCCTTCTTTGATATGCCTGACGAGATACGCGGCGAGATAAGGGATATAATAGACAGGACAGCCTTTAACCGCTATCCTGACCCGACGGCAAAAAAACTGAACGAAGCCTTTGCCTCATACTATAAGATCAGTCCCGATAATGTTACAGCGACAAACGGTTCGGATGAAATGCTTTATCTGCTTGCCTCTGCTATGCTGCAGAAGGGGAGCAGGGTCGTTGTTACAGATCCTGACTTTTCAATGTATGCTTTCTATTCCTTCCTGTCTGAGAACGAGATCCTTACATATCGGAAGGACGAATACCTGAATATTGACGTTGATGCTCTTATCTCGTTTATAAAAGAAAACAAAGCTGATATGCTGATCTTCTCCAACCCCTGCAACCCGACAGGGTGTGGTATAAAGGCAGAGGACGCAAGAAAGCTTGTTGATAGTGTCGGCGACTGTCTTGTTGTGCTGGATGAGGCATATATGGATTTCTGGGATCAGTCGCTTATTTCTGAGGCGGCGGATCATGATAACCTGATCGTGCTGAAAACTGCTTCAAAGGCTGTAGGCTGCGCTGCTCTCAGACTTGGTTTTGCTGTTGCGAATAAGACTATAACAAGAGCTCTCCGCGCCGTCAAATCGCCTTATAATGTCAACAGTCTTTCTCAGGCAATAGGGGAGTGCATATACCGTCACGTCGATATGCTCGAAAAAAGTCGTGACGAGATCATAAAGAGCCGCAGCGAGCTGTATAAGGGCCTTTACGGGCTTATTCTGAATTATAAGCTGACGAGCAGTATTTATATGCCCTGCGCGAACTTCGTATTTATGAAGGATGAGAATGCAGGGGATATGTTCAGATATCTTCTCAGCGAAGGAATAGCTGTAAGATACTTTAAAAACGCGGGCGCGCTGAGGATAACGGCGGGCACAGATGAAGAGAATACAGAGCTGCTTGCTGCTCTGGAGCGATATATTCATGAAAATGTAGTAAAAATAAATAGGTAAGGTCATATCTTAATTGTTTATTATAGTCAAACAATTTTACATTCCTTTAATATATATTTACAAAACCCAAAAAATGTTCTATACTTAAATGTACCAAATACTAAGGAGATGGGACAGGTGCGTTCTTCCGAAATAAACAGAAAAACAAAGGAAACAGATATCAGACTTCGTCTTGATCTGGACGGCGGTGATATATCCGTTGATACCGGAATAGGTTTTTTTGACCATATGCTTGTTTCTTTTGCTGTGCACGGTGGTTTCGGGCTAAGTATCAAGGTCGAAGGAGACCTTGAAGTCGATTGTCACCATACGATCGAAGATTCCGGCATCGTTCTCGGCAAGGCCTTTTCTGAGGCTCTCGGCGACAGATCCGGTATTGCAAGATTCGGAAGCTTTTATGTCCCTATGGACGAAGCACTTGCCTTCTGCGCTCTTGATATAAGCGGAAGACCCTTCCTTGTGTTTGATGCAAGCTTCCCGGAGGAAAGGATAGGCGGTTACGACAGCTGTATGACTGAGGAATTTATGCGTGCGTTTTCGTATAATTCAGGAATAACGCTTCATATGAAGTCGCTGTACGGGAAGAACTCCCATCATATTACTGAGGCAATGTATAAAGCACTCTCTCATGCGCTCAGAGAGGCTGTTTCCGTTACCGGAAGTGACAAGCCGCTTTCATCAAAAGGAGTTTTATAATAATCTGAGTATGAGCTTTTTGAAAGGTTGATAATAATATGCTGATTTTACCTGCAATTGATATAAAGGACGGCGAATGTGTAAGGCTTCGCAAGGGCGATTATTCGACCGCCCATAAGGTCGCTGACAGTGCCGTTGAGACTGCTGAGGAATTTGCTTCTGCCGGAGCAAAGTTCATCCATATGGTTGATCTTGACGGAGCCAAGGACGGAAAAAGAGTCAATTCCGAGCTTATCCTTCAGGTCAGAAAAACTGTTGACACCAAGATCGAAGTAGGCGGCGGTATTCGTACAATGGAAGACGTTGAGTTTTACCTTGAAAACGGTATCGACAGAGTTATACTTGGTTCAGCCGCAATAAAGGATCCTGATTTTGTCAAAAAGGCTGTAAAGGCTTATTCTGATAGGATAGCTGTCAGTATCGACGCTAAAAACGGTTTTGTTTCCGCTGAAGGCTGGATAGATAATTCTGAGGTCAATTACATTGATCTTGCTAAGGAAATGGAGGATATCGGTGTTAAGTACCTGATATTCACTGATATTTCCAAGGACGGAATGCTCAGCGGACCGAACCTCACGATGCTTGACGAGCTCAAAACAAGCGTTAAATGCAATATCATAGCTTCTGGCGGCGTCGCAAGCCTGAAGGATATAATAAATCTTACGGATCTTGATATTTACGGCGCAATATGCGGAAAGGCAATTTACAGCGGCACGCTCAATCTTATTCAGGCTATTGAGGTTGCGCATGCCGCAAAGCACAACGGCAAAGGAGCAAATATCTGATGGGCAGATACGATTTTATTGATGAGTATTTCAAAAAATCCGAGCTTATCCCTGCTGTCATTCAGGAGGGCTCGACCGGCCAGGTGCTTATGCTTGCATATATGAACCGCGAATCCATGCAAAAGACCTTTGAAACAGGATATACATGGTTCTGGAGCCGTTCAAGACAGGAGCAGTGGAATAAGGGTGCGACCTCAGGTCATCTTCAGAGGGTACTGGATATAAAGGGCGACTGCGATAAGGATACGCTTCTTGTTATTGTAGAACAGACAGGTGCAGCCTGCCACACAGGCAGCCATTCATGCTTTTTCAACGAATTATGGGAGGACAGGAAAGATGGATAATAACCGCGAGCTTTATGATCTTTATGAAACGATACTCAGCCGCAAAAGCGAAAAGCAGGAAGGATCATACACCTGCTATCTGTTCGATAAGGGGCTTGACAAGATACTTAAAAAAGTCGGAGAAGAATGCAGCGAAACAATAATTGCGGCAAAGAACGGCGACAATAAGGAAACTGTTCTTGAAATATCCGATCTTATTTATCATCTGTTTGTTATGATGGCAGCTCAGGGAATAACTGTTGACGAGGTAATGGACGAGCTTTCAAAGCGCAGTCAGAAAACAGGAAACCTTAAAAACTTTCATCAGGTAGACAAGAATACCTGATAATAATAAAACATCAGAATTAAAGGGTACAGGACATTCTATCAGCCTTGTACCCTGATACTATGTATTATTGTAACCAAAAACCGATCTTTTTTTGAACTGATAGTGTCAAAAAATGGAATCCATGTACAAGATATTGACATAATATAATTTTCAATGATATAATTGTATTGTAAAATAATCGAAAATGTATTCTGGCTTTTCTTGTTTTAATGAATAAATAGGGTGTGTTGAATTTGACTGATGGTGCAAAACCATTTGAAATTGACATTGAAAATATTATGCTTGAATACGAGGGAACGGAAAGACCCTTTGAAAAGAAAACAGGCTTTGAGATAATAAAGAGGATCTTCGACATTGTAGCTTCATTTTCCGCACTTGCTGTTCTTTGGCCTTTTCTTGTACTCGTAGGTATTCTTATCTGCGCTGATGACGGCAAAGGAAAACCGTTGTTTTCGCAGACTCGCGTCGGAAAAAACGGGAAGAAGTTCAAGCTTTATAAATTTCGCACCATGTGTGTTGAAGCCGATGATATAAAGGATACCTTGCGCGATCTTAACGAAGCGGATGGTCCTGCCTTTAAAATTAAGGATGATCCGAGAGTGACAAAGATCGGTAAATTTTTTCGTTCTACTAATATTGACGAGCTTCCGCAGCTTCTCAATATTCTGGTGGGGGATATGTCCGTTGTCGGACCGAGACCGCCTCTTCCGGATGAGGTCGCTCAGTATACCGAGCAGGATAAGATACGTCTTCTTGTGAGACCCGGTCTTACTTGTTACTGGCAGGTGAGCAGGGACAGGAACGATATTTCCTTTGCTCGCTGGATGGAGCTTGACAGGAAGTACATCGCTGAAAGATCCCCGTTGGTTGATCTGAAGCTTATTTTTGGTACCATAGCCTCGATCATAGTTCATCATGACGGCAGATGATAGGAAAGCATTATGCACTGCAGTAACTGTAATAATGGCGATTTCGCTTCAATACTGGTTTATCAGCCCGACCGCAGCTTGCTGCGACCGGGCTATTAATGTTTTTTCAGGGGTGTCAGGCGCGAAGCGCCTGACACCCCTGGAAAAAACACTATAAATAAGTGCGCCGCAGGGTAGGCGCACCCACAGGGCACTTCCTAAGGGTGCACGATGAAAAACGAAAGAGCCGTGAACTATTTCACAGCTCCAAAAACACAATTATGATAAAAAGGATTCATTCTTCTATTTCATCTGCGATCTCTGATGCAATAATGTTATACTTTTCAGTAAGAAGATCCATCTTCACGAATTTTTCGTCTGAGATCTGTAATGCATTGACAACGTAATCAAGAAACTCACTTTCGGCATCATTATATGGTCCGTCTGATTTCAGAAGAAGAATGATCTCAAAAAGGATGATATTCAGTTCTTGCTTTGAACAGGATGCCAAAAGCTTTTCAAGCACAGAATCAAGAGGTTCGTTTGTGTTGGGAATATGGTTAGGCAGCATCATTTCATAGCAAAGACGCGGCAGAGATTCCTTCTCAAGCTGGTCAAAGCTTCCGTCGGACATTATTGCAAAGTTGCATAGCTGTAAAAATAGTTCCTTATGGTTATCCTTGAGCTGATTCAGAAACATAATTATCCTCCATATGTTCATTTTCTATATCAATTATACATTTGATTTGTCATATCGTCAAGAAAAAACTACATAAACTGTTTATATCGACAGAAACTTCGCTGTTTTGCATAATTATTTAAAAGCTAATATATTGGTTATACATAGAATGTGTTGTAAGTGTTTTTTCAGGGGTGTCAGGCGCGAAGCGCCTGACACCCCTGAAAAACAAAATTTTTAGCAGCCCGGTTGCGCCGAAGGCACGGTCGGTCGAACATGATAAGTTTCAAGGGGCTGCGAGTTTTTTCGCAGCCCCTTTTAGAAATTATTATTTTATCTGTATGATCAGAGCTGAGGGCCTGCAGAAACAAGTGCCTTGCCTGCTTCGTTTGTCTCATACTTCTTGAAGTTCTTGACAAATCTTTCTGCAAGATCCTTAGCCTTCTTGTCCCACTCTGCAGCGTCTGCGTAGGTGTCTCTTGGATCAAGAATACCTGTGTCAACGCCGGGAAGCTCGGTGGGTACTTCAAAGTCAAAGTAGGGGATCTTCTTTGTGGGAGCATTGTTGATATCGCCGTTGAGGATAGCATCAATGATTCCTCTTGTATCTTTGATCGTGATACGCTTGCCTGTACCGTTCCAGCCGGTGTTCACGAGGTATGCCTTGGCACCGCTCTTCTTCATCTTCTTCACAAGCTCCT
>CADCPT010000086.1 GCA_902803385.1 uncultured Ruminococcus sp. | reverse complement strand
TCTTCCCTGATAACTACTCAGTTCAAGATTGACCGCGACATCTAAACGATCTCCTTCCGAAAAAGGAAAATCATGAGGGAGACAAAAAAACTTCATCATTGTGAATCTTGATTTTCCTCTGGAAAAGGATAATCTGAGATGCTTGCCGCCCCCGACAGCACTTATCTTATCAAGTGTCAGATTCTTTATACCAAAAACAGGCTTGGGATTACCGCATCCAAAGGGCTCGAAGCATTCTATTTCTTTAACGATATCCGGAACTATAATATCGGGATTCAGATAGCATTCAAGCCTTAACGATGGTGCTGGCATATGATCCAGTTTATCTGCATATGCATTGATCGCTGAAACAAAATCGGAAATTCTTTCCCTTTTTATACTGAACCCGACAGCCATTGGATGACCGCCGTATTTTTCAAGCATTCCGGAGCAGGAAAAAACAGCATCAACAAGAGAAAAACCTGGAATGCTTCTGCCGGATGCCTTGCAGATTTCATCACTTTCGGAGATTATTATTGAAGGCTTTCCGTATTTTTCAGTTATCCGCGATGAAACAATACCAATAACACCGGAATTCCATTTATCAGATGATACAACAATTATCCTGTTATAAGTAAGTGTTTCATCATTTTCAAGAATCCTGATTATATCTTCAAAAATCCCATTTTCAATTTCCTGTCTCCGAACGTTAAGGGCATCAAGCTTTTCTGCTTTTTTTTCAGCGTATTCGTCGCTCTCAGTAAGTAGAAGATTCAATGCATCATGCGGTGATGTAAGTCTTCCTGCTGCATTTATTCTCGGAGCAATACGAAAACCTACAATTCCCGAGGTAATACGATCAAGATTCATCTGTGTGAACATCTGATATAGTCCGACACGTTCAGTATTGTTTAAATAAAAAAGACCGGTTTTGACTATATCACGGTTTTCGGCATTAAGCGGTACAATATCGGCAATAGTACCAAGAGCAGCAAGATCGGCGTAGTTTTCTATTACCATGTCACTGCTGCCTTCTACAGCAATTATCAGTTTGAGCGCAAGTCCTGCACCGGAATAATCATGAAAACCATATGTTTCATCGCTTCTGTGCGGATCAACAACAGCTACAGCCTTAGGAAGAATGTCAAGGGGTTTATGATGATCGGTCACAACAACATCTATTCCGAGCGATGCCGCGTATTCGATCTCTTCAATAGCTGTTATACCGTTATCAACGGTTATTATCAAATCAATTTTCTTATCCTTAAGCTTTTTAACGGCATCCTTGTTCATGCCGTATCCTTCTTCGTTTCTGTCAGGAATATAGCATATAACATCAGCAAATACTTCTTTGAGATATGAGTAAAGTATTGCTGTCGATGTAACACCGTCACAGTCATAGTCTCCGAAAACACATATTTTTTCACGATACTTTACAGCATGACGTATCCTTTCAACAGCCCTGTCCATATCCTTGATAAGCAACGGATCATCGAGTGTTGTTCCTTCAGAGAAAAAACGATCAATGTCCTCTTCCTCGACAATCCCCCTAAGAGTGAGAAGCATGGAAGTAATCACAGGGAGTCCGAAACGGCTTTGCAGCCGTCTTACAGTATCCCTGTCAAGTTCAGGTACTAACCATTTTCTCATTATCACACCGCCTCTTATCCGTATTCTTATATCATAACATTTTTTGCTGATTTATTCAATATATGAATACGCAAATTTTCGTCATTTTTATCAATTAATCATTATTATTGACTCTGTATATCAATATAATGCCTATTTTTTTAAAATAAGATTATTATATTTGATTAATCAAGATTATAATGATATAATTGAACAGAAAGGAATGTGATAATATGAATAGTAAAAAATATATTTCCGCATTAACCGCAATTTGCGTTCTTATAGCCTGTGCAGCAGGTTGTCAGCCTTCACAGACTCCCTCAACATCAGACATCGCATCGGAGCCATCCGCCAGTGAACCTGCATCCTCCCCTGCTGAATCCTCCGACGAAGAATCTGTCGAAGCGTCTGAAGAAGAAGATACTTCTATTCCGGATATAGTTGATCCTACCCCGGACAGTGAAGGAGAATACATTGACGGTCTTTTCCTTTACAACGGAACAGCCTATGAGCTATTTTACGGCGATGAAGATATGGCTAAAAACTATGCTGAAACAATGTCTTATGTAAAAAAAGGACTTGGAGATAAGATTAAAGTATATAATGTTCTTGTACCAACACATGTCGGAGTTGATCTCCCGGATAAGTTTAAGGATATCTGCAATCCACAGGATACATACATACAAACAATAATTGATTCATATGATGCTGACATTATCGGTGTCAACGCATATAATGATATTCTCAGACACAGAGATCAGTATATTTATTTCAATACTGATCACCACTGGACCGGACTTGGTGCATACTATGCATACAAGGCACTTTCAAAGAAAGCAGGATTTGATCCTATAAAGCTCGAGGATATGAAGGAAGAAACAATAAACGGGTACTATGGTTCTCTTTCGTGGAACATTCCGGAAGAAAAGCTTAAAGAAGATCATGTAACATATTATACCGTTGATTATGATATTGACTGCACATTGTATGATAACGACGGGCAAAATCCACAGGAATACTCACTTATCCACAGCTATGCTGAGGGTTCCAATGCATACGGCGTCTTCCTCGGAGGAGATACTCCCCTTGTAGTTGCTAAAAACTCAAAAGGAAATGGCAAGAAAATAGCAGTTGTCAAGGAATCATACGGTAATGCGTTCTCACCTTTTATTGCATACACCTATAGCGAAACGCACCTTATCGACTTCAGATATGTTAATTTTGATCTTAAGAGCTATCTTGAAAAGAACGGTATCGAGGAAGTAGTATTCATTAACAACACAATGGCTTCTGCTACAAGCGTTCGCTGTGAAGAAATGAGAGATCTGGTAAAATCTGATCAGACATATGCCGGTGAAGATGAAGCCGGTGACGACATTAACGAAACCGGTTCAATAAATACAGGTAATATCGAAGATTATCTCTGATATAACTGCACTTTATCAAGATGAAAGCATCATTTGACAATTTATTTTGAGTAGCTGTTCTTTCAAAGATTTGTTTATCAGGGGTGTCAGGCGCTTAGTGCCTGACACCCCTGATAAACTATAGAATGAGCTGGCCTAAAAAAGTTTAATCATTATTAAAGCGGCTCTGCAAAACAAAAACGTTTTGCAGAGCCGCTACGATACCTATTCAGGATGCTTCCTAAGATAATCAACGCGTTTCTGATATGATTTGTAGTCCTCTTCCCAAGCCTTTTTCAGTTCGGGATCGCCGCTCCTGTCAGGGACATGATAATTATCGATCAGATATTTTGCAATGTACAGTGAAACTTTTTTTGCACCATCAACATTAAGATGAGTACCACGGTCTCTTGTATCTTTTTTCCAGTCAATTTTGGCAAGGGATGTATCATAATCCATATCAATAAACGGAATATTCTTAGCATCAGCATATTTTTGTATTATGTCGTGCTTTCCCTGAACATAGTACTTATCACATGGAGTACGTACAAACAAAACTTCTGCGTTATTTGACCTCACAGTATTAACAAGCATATCAAGATAGAAAAGAATAAAAGGATCTATTTCCGTCTTATCAAAATTCTCTTTGCTCTTATTCTTTTCAGGAACATATGCGGCTATCTTTGTACTGATGTATTGACCCTTTGAGTACGAACGCCAGGTGTAATTCGGAGGATTCAGAATATCATCAAACGTTACATACTTCCATCTGTCATGGTATTTAAACAAAGGAAACATATTGTAGATAGAATCAGAAATAGTATTGATAGCGACTTCATCATCACTGAAATCAGGGAATATGGCATCCGTTTCAATAATAACTACTTTCGGATTCTGATTTTTAAGTGCCTCAAGATAAACATAATATGCTTCAGCCATCATAACATTTCCCTGGCCCGAAACATATGATGTTATACCGTATTCATGCCACATCTCAAGCGGGGAAAAAGCAGAATAAGCATCGCTGTTTCCGATAATGAGAGTATCGATGGAATTATCCGCCTCTGTATAAAAACCCCAGGCGTTTTCATTATAAATACCATTCTTCTTTGTATTGTTTCTTGGTAAGGTCAGATAATTGGCAACAGCAAACAGAATAGCAAGAATCAGAAAAAAACACAATCCACGTAGAAAGCTTTTGATCAGTTTTCCGCCTTTTATCTTTTTGTCCATTTGATCACCTTAAAATTGAGCATATATATTATCTACTGCACCATAGTTCTTTCCATAGGCGCCAAATACAACTATCATCATAATAAGTCCAATCATAACCGGCCACTTGATGTATATCTTTCCTGCAGCGACCTTTGAGAGAACATCAGTACCGCGTTCCTTCAGGATATCAACAACAAACATTATTATAAGACCTACAGCGATAATGAAAAAATCATGCTTATCGGTTCCGAGAGTAAATACCAATCCTCCGGATACTTCGTTGAAATCGAATGTAGTGATCATTCTCAGGAACATACGGAAGAAATCCATAAGCGAATCCGCCCTGAACATCATCATACCGATAACAACAAGAACAAGAGTTCTGAGCATTGCGATTGTGCCCCAAAGTTTTCCTTTTCTGTTTGCCTTTGTTTTTTCTGACAGCCAAGCGAATACAGGCTCAAGCAACGTTCCGATAAGAATAATAAGAAAATAATAGAGACCATATGCAACGTATTTATAGCTTGCTCCGTGCCATATACCCGTACAGAACCATACAACAAACAGTGCTACTGCAGAGGGAATAACGCTTGCGAAGAATTTATTGAAATGCTTTGCAGCAGTTTTGCTGAGCTTCATAAACGGTTCTGAAAGAGACACGGAATAGAAAACATAATCCTTGAACCAAGTTCCGAGGGTAATATGCCATCTGCGCCAGAACTCTGCAACAGAACGTGAGAAAAACGGCTGACGGAAATTGACTGCTAGCTCAATGCCGAACATTTTAGAAATACCCGTCATAATATCTATGCAGCCTGAAAAATCAGTATAAAGCTGTATAGTATAACATATTGCAGATATTGCGATAAGAAGTCCGCTGTAATCATTATAATCAGAGAAAACAACGCCTACGATATAGGATATCCGGTCAGAAATAACAAGCTTCTTAAAGAATCCCCACAAGACAAGAATTATTCCGCCGGTGAAGTTTTCATTAGAATATGTATGACCTTTATAGAGCTGAGGCATCAGGGCGTCATATCTTCCTATAGGACCTTCGGTCATCTGAGGAAAAAAGCTTAAAAACAACGCGAGTTTTGCAAAATTTTTTTCTGCTTTATACTTTCCTCTGTATGTATCAACTATATATCCGATAGCCTGAAGGGTATAATATGAAATACCAAGCGGAAGAAGAAGCCTGACAAGAGGCATCTCGAAATCAAGATGGAAAAGTCCGAATACATTCGTGACCTGTTCCGCGAAAAAATTATAGTACTTCAGAAAGGCAAGAATACCGAGATTGAATACTATAGCTGCCCCCGCAAAAAGCTTCTTTTTTTTCGTTACTTTGTCTTTTAGTTTTTTCTTTTCCTCTTTTGAGAGTTCCTTTTTTGCTGCCTTAAAATCATCTTGTATTCTTGTCAGTTTTTGGGCGCAAAAAAATGAAGTCAGGGTAGTTACGGCAAGATAAATAATTGAAAAACCGCTGTTCACCGCATAAAACAAACAGCTTCCCACAAGCAGCACTATCCAGCGCCGCTTTACGGGAACAAGTGAATAAACCATGAACACTATTACCGCAAACCCGAAAAAAAACAGGTATGACGTATATGTCAAGATTATCCCCCTCAGTCAGCCAGTCTATCTACAAGAGCCTTGATTGCTTCAACAGAATTGAAGTTTTCCGGTACAAGATCAAGAGGAGTAATTTCAATATCAAATTCATCGGTAAGTCTTGCAACAAGCTGAATGATAGTCATTGAATCAAGTATACCTGACTCAACAAGATCTGTCTCACCTTCAAAATTTACACCGGGCTTAACTTCGCCAAGAATCTCAAGTATCTCATCCATTGCAGTTTCCTCCTTATAATTCTTTAAAATTGTTCTTAAGCCACACACGGTCGATTTTTCCATTGCTGTTGTGCGGCATTGACGGTATTTTTTTGATCTCAGACGGAACCATATATTCAGGCACCCTGTTTCTTACCTCAGAAAGCAGGCTTTCCGAATCGATCTTTCCTTCATAGATAAGAATAATACTGTCAGCCTGAGAATCATACAGACAAGCAGCAGTCGCTACACCCTCTGCAGCTATGGCAGCATTTTCTATTTCGCCAAGCTCAATGCGGTAACCCATATGCTTGATCTGAAAATCTTTTCTTCCGCAGTAAACAAGCTCCCCATACTCGTTGTAACGGACGATATCGCCTGTTTTATAAACTATCTCCGGATATGCCGTGTTAAGAGGATTTCTTACAAAAGCCTCAGCAGTCTTTTCGGGGTTGTTGTAATATCCGCCTGCAACAAAGGAACCGCGGACATAAAGCTCGCCCTCTTCATCGGGAGCACACTCCCTGCCTTCTTCATTTACAACTATAACGCCGCAGTTATCACAGGCATTTCCTATCGGGAGAGGTTCTCCGTCTTCAAATTGTCTGTTCACAACGTAGTATGTACAGATATCTGTTGTTTCGGTAGGTCCGAAAAGATTTGCATAACAAATATCAGGGAAATTACGTATCCAGTAGTTAAGTTGCTTGGTTGGCATGACCTCTCCGGCGAAAAGAACTTTTTCAAGTTTTTCCGGCTTTGCATACTTAAACAGATCAAGGTTGGCAACTATACAGAGCGCCGAGGGTACCCAGTAAATTGTATTGACATCCTTATCATTAAGATACTGTATAAGCTTTATCGGGAATGAAAAATACTTTTTAGGTATTATTGCAAGATGAGCGCCTGTTCTCAGCGCACCGAAAAGATCAGTGACGGACATGCTGAAATAGAACGGAGTCTGGCTGCCAAAAACAGTCTTATCATTTATTCCGAACGCAGAAATAAACCAGTTTGTATATGAAATAACATTGGCATTGCTTACAACAGTTCCCTTTGGCATTCCAGTAGAGCCGGATGTAAAAAGACAATATAGCGGATCTGTATCCAGCATTTTGTTTCGTATATCAGACAGCTTATCTTCATCTATTGCACCACTGATGATCTCATTACAGATAAAAGACTTGCCGTTATAGCCGGCATCTGCAAGGTTATTGACTAATGAATCCTCAGTAATAACAGCCACAGGATCAACAACAGAGAATGTTTTTCTGATCCTTTCGGCTGGCATCTTTGGGTCTACTACAAGATAAAAGTTTCCGCTGTAAGAAACACCCAGCATAGCGGCAACACATTCAGGAGTCTTATTCATATATACTGCTACTGCTCTGTTTTTGCATCCGAGCTTTGATAAAGCTGTACCTATGCTTTTGGATGAGGATATCAGCTGACTATAAGTGAGCGCCGATACATCATCGCTTACAGCTGTATTTGAAGGAAAATCATTTGCAGTTTTTTCAATGTAATCGATCAATGTTTTCATATAAGATTCTGAAACCTCTTTCATCGTATTGAAACATACTAATTCGTAAAAAACAATCAGGAAATTACACAATTCAACGTTCTGATTATATCATAGAATGAATAATATTTCAAGAAGATTTGTTTTATTTTTAACATATCTATGTTTAAAACAAATATTGTAAAACAGAACCATCATAAATGTACAATATAACAATCATAAAGCAGATACACGGAATATAGTTTATCTTGCTTCAGATGTTCCCTTCTCCCTAAGATATGTTGACTCAAGATCAGCAAGGTGAAGCTTGACAGCAATCGGATATTTTTCCCATGCGTGACTGATAGCAAAGCTTCCGCCTCTTGCAGCTTCATCGAAGCCGCCCATATGCCAACGGATAGCGATAGCTTCAGCCGGTTTAAGCTTCATAAATCTTTCAATGAGATACACCGATTTTTCACCGTGGCCAAACGGAAAAGCGTCATCTACAGAATAATAAGGCTTTCTTTCCCATTTCCCCGTCTCTTCATTTTTTACATTACGGTATGATATCTTATAGAACTGCGTTTTGCAAAGGTCGTGTAGCAATGCGCAAATAGCAAAGCTTTCCGGATTATCAGTTTCAGGATCAAAATGCTTCTCCATCATGGTTTTATAAACACTAATGCTGTGCATTACAAGACCTTCGTCGCAAGCGCCATGAAATTTCGTGCTTGCAGGAGTGGTAAAGAAGTCTGTTTTCAACAGCCATTCAAGAAGCTTCTGGGAACCTTCTCTTTTTATATTCTCATTATATATCTCTATAAACTCTTCCTTATATCCCATGTTTTCCTCCGATCATTTAAGCTCATCATCATAATGAGCACGTTCACCGCCAATAAACTTCGGACGAGTTCTTGCAGCAGTGATATGAGCCTGACCAATCATATTATTCTTAAGATTCAGCGGTACTGCAACTTCCTTAAGATGCATACCGATAAGCACGCCGCCGATATCCATACCTGCATCAGCTTTTATATGTTCAAGTGCAACAGGAACTCTAAGTGTTTTGTAAGTAATAGTCGCAAAAGAGCCGCCGGCTTTTGGCTGAGGAACGACATTAACAGGATCAAGACGAAGCTTTTCAGCGGCTTTTCCTGAAGTAATGATTGCTCTGTTGAGATGCTCACAGCACTGAGCGGCAAGATAGATACCCCTTGATTCAAGTTCAGGATATATACCGTCAAACAAAGCCTGTGCAATATCCATGCTTGATGCCTTGCCGTAGCCGTTACCGCTGACCGTACTTGATGAGCAACCGACTACAAACACACTGCCCGGCTTCAGTGCAGCCTGCTCCAATATTTCAAGCAAAGCATCGTTTGCCTTTTTTGTTATTTCCTCAAACATTTTTTACATCTCCCTTGTAAAACATGATCAGAGGCTATGAAAAACCTTTTCTTATTATCAGCCCCTGAATCATCTGTACGACCATCGCGCACGATCGCGTCATCGGCGCGAAAAGTCTTAAAAATTCTGTTTTCTCAGAGGTGCCAGACAAACAGCGCCTGACACCTCTGAAAAAACACTTATAATAAATGTGTCCAAATCAAGTCACCTTGGGATACACTGTAAAGCAGGCGCTCGAGATACAGCGAAAGGGCTGTAAATAAATTCACAGCCCTTAATAAAAAGTCAACTCTTTAATTATTCAGCTTCCTCAGGCTGCTCATCTGCTTCAGGTGCAAGAAGAGCCTTCATTGAAAGGCTAATGCGTTTTTTATCAAAGTCGATCGCTGTGATCCTGACATTAACCTTCTGACCAACAGAAAGAACATCCTCAGGCTTCTCAACTCTTTCAGTGGAGATCTGGGACACATGGATAAGACCGTCGATACCGTCAATGATCCTTGCAAAAGCGCCGAACTGAGTAAGACCTACGATTTCAACCTCGCACTCTGTACCTACAGGATACTGATTCTTGAGGATCTCCCACGGATTATCCTCAGCCTTTTTGTAGCCAAGTGAGATCTTGCCCTTCTCCTGATCAAGTGACTTGATATATACTTCTATCTCATCACCAACATTTACAACCTCAGAAGGATGCTTGATGCGGTTCCAGGATAGCTCTGAAATATGTACCATACCGTCGATTCCGCCGATATCAACAAAAGCACCATAGGAAGTGAGTGACTTTACAACGCCCTTGTAGGTCTTGCCTGCCTCGGCGTTAGCCCAGAACTCTTCTTCCTTTTTCTTGCGCTCGTCGTTAAGAACGGAACGAATTGAGCCTACAGCTCTTCTTCTGTTGTTTCTTCCGGTCGTTTCGATTATACGGAAATCGACCTCCTTTTTGAGAAGATCCTCAAGAGGCTCACCTCTTGTAGCAGTTGCCTGAGATGCAGGAACGAATATTTTTATGCCGTCCTTAAGAACAAGAACGCCGCCCTTGATAACATCTGTAACAACGCCATGAAGTATCGTCTTCTCCTCATAAGCTGCAACAATATCGTCCCAGCCCTTCTGAGCATCAAGAAGTCTCTTTGAGAGAAGGATAGTGCCCTCCTGATCGTTAGTCTTCATAATGATGAGGTCAAGCTCATCGCCTACTTTAACTATATCTTCGGTTTTTGCGTTGGGGTCGCCTGAAAGCTCAGCAAGCGGTATGATACCGGTCTGCTTCCTGCCTACATCAACGCGAACCTCAGTGGGAGTTACGCTAACAACAACACCGTGTACCCTTCCGTTTGTATTATAATTTTTGAAAGACTCCTCAAGGAGCTCCTCAAAGTTTTCAGCTTTGCTTTC
>CADCPT010000085.1 GCA_902803385.1 uncultured Ruminococcus sp. | reverse complement strand
TGCGCCGCAAGGTAGGCGCACCGGGGGGGCACTTCCTTCGGGCGCACTTTGTATAGCGAAGGAGCCGTGAATTATTTCACAGCCCCACCTGAAAAAACATTATAAAGTAATAAAAAGCTCTGACTACAGCTTTGCGTTGGTCTTTTCCATAAAGCGCTCGGCTTTTACGGCAAAACGCTCATGCTCCGCTTTTGCAATCTCGCCGCAGTTATCGCTTGCGGTTATTTCAAAGGAATATTTTCTGTCGTCAACGGCAGTCAGCACGGCCTCCGCCGTTATTGTGCTTCTGAAGGGGCTTGCGCTGAAATGGCGGACAGAGATCAGAGTTCCCACGCTGGTCATCCCGTCGGGAAGATACTGTTCAAGCAGCTCGAATGCAGCCCTTTCCATCAGAGCGGCTACAGACGGAGTTGAAAGTACTCTGAGTCCTCCGCTGCCGACGTTTACGGCGAGCATTTCTTCGGTCACCTCAGCTGTGACCGATTTTTTTATTCCTGTGCAGATATCACTCATAACAATATACCTCCGTGAATGTTTTTGTTTTGCGGCACTTGATTATAAAGCTTTTTGCTGTTATAATCAGTAATACATGGATCTAAGGATCATTTTACCACACAATGACGGATTTGAAAACTGCTTTGATGGTTTTATTCAAAGGAAGTGACGGAATGTGGCGACGTATTTTATGAGAGGAGAAAAGGAAATGTCCGAAAAACCCAAGGAAAAAAAGTCCGGAAAGGGAGGCAAGGGCGGAAAAGCCCGTATACACCTGCTCGATGAGCTCAGGGGCGTTGCCCTTTGCGTAATGCTCATCTATCATGCTCTCTATACCCTGGGCTTTATTTTCGGCTGGAGACCCGGAGCTGACATTATAAATACGGTATATCCCATAGGACCTTATTTTGCCGGTATTTTCATTGCTGTTGCAGGAATATGCTCCAATTTCAGCCATTCAAACACAGACAGGGGCGCAAAGCTGTTTTTCCTTGCCTTCATAGTATCTGCCGCGACGTATTTCGTCGTAGGAAGCGAAAACGCCATCCGGTTCGGCATACTGCATTTTATGTCGGTCAGCATGCTTTTTTACGGGGTAACGTCTCCTCTGCTCAAACACATACCCCTTTGGATAGGCTTTGCCGTAAACGTTATACTGTTTATTCTGACCATAGATGTTGTGCGCGGCAGTGTAGGCATACCTTATCTGTGGAGCATACAGCTTCCTGCGGAGCTTTATAAAACAGATTTTCTCTATCCGCTGGGATTTATCTATCCAGGTTTTACCTCGAGCGATTATTTTCCGCTTTTCCCGTGGATATTTCTGTATCTTGCAGGCTGTTTCTTCGGAAGGCTTGCCGTACAGAAGAAATTTCCGAAATTCACATACAAAAAGCATGTTCCCTTCCTTGCTCTTATGGGGCGCCACTCCCTTATAATATATCTCGTTCATCAGCCGATAATTTACGGCATTTGCTACATCGTAACTCAGGTTTTCAAAGTTAAACTCGGATGAGGAGGACAACATAATGGAAGAAAAGAGCAAAACTAACGCCGAAGAAAACGCATCCGTCAAGGATGACGATACCGCGGCTGCCGCACCGGAGGAAAATGCTGCAAAAGACGACGCTGCAAAAAAAGAGGATAATACGGATGAAACAAGGCTGCCGACGGAGGACAGCGGCAAAGAGGATGAACAGGTCGTGATCGCCGAAGGCGGAGAGGCGGAGAAAAAAGCAAAGCTTGTGAAGGACAAGGACTATATCGCCGGGAGAAAGATCTATCTGGCGGGAATTATAATTCTCGGCATCATACTGCTTCTGAATGCATTGAAGTTCTTTATGAATATAGAATTATTCATAGGCGATATGTTTGTTTCATATCTCACATATTTTATCTATGTCATACCGTGCGCGGTCATGCTTGCTGGTCTTTTCAAAACCAATGCAGCGTCCCGGAAATATGGTGTGAAAGGAAACGATAAAACAGGCATTGCTTTTGTTACGATCGGCGCAGCCCTTATGATATCTATCGGAGTTTTCCAGATCGTAGCTCCGACCTATCACATATATGATGTAAAGGATATATCTGTCCGTCCGGGGCAGACGCTCAAGGTCGTGGAATACATGCCGGCGAGTATTTTCAGCCCTGCCCCGGCTTACCGCACCGGAGAATACTGCATCGATATCTACCGCGCCGATACAGTTTTTGCGAGGAAGCTCGTATCAAAGGAGATAAGCTTCTCGGAATATGTTATCAAGGAAGGAAAAGACGGAAACACCTATCTGCTTGAATTAAGCTCCTTTATAGACGGGGAGACGATCCCGTTCAGATACTGAGTAAGCGAAAGGAAACACGGAAATGGATTATTCAAAGATCCTTGCGGAAGAGTTCTCTATCCGCGGGGAATATGCACAGAACATCATAAACCTGCTTGACGAAGGAAATACCATACCCTTTATTGCCCGATACCGCAAGGAAATGCATGGCACTCTCGACGACCAGACGATACGCGCCATAAGCGAAAGGCTTGAATACCTCAGAAGCCTCGACAAGCGCCGCGATGAGATACGCGCTCTTATCGGGGGTATGGAAAAAATGACCGATGAGATCGGCGCGTCCCTTGATGCTGCCGTTACTCTTTCAGAGCTTGAGGATATTTACCGACCGTTCCGCCCCAAAAGGAAAACAAGAGCCTCTGTCGCAAAGGAAAAGGGGCTTGACGGCCTTGCTGATTTCATACTTGCCCAGGAGGGTTCGGATCTGACGGCGGAAGCCGAAAAATATCTGAGCGAGGAAAAGGGCGTTATGAGCACGGAGGAAGCTGTTGCCGGAGCTATGGATATAATAGCGGAGTCTGTTTCCGACAGCGCCGAAATACGCAAGAGGCTCAAAAACATAATCAGGCTCAATGCATCACTTCGTTCTGCGGCGGCTGACCCGGAAGCAGAAAGCGTATATGCGAATTACTATGACTATCGCGAGCCCGTTGCGAAAATAGCAGGCCACAGGGTGCTTGCCATAGACCGCGGAGAGCGTGAGGGCTTTCTCAAGGTCAGCGTGGAGATAGAGCCGGAAAAATGCCTGAGAATAATATACAGGCTTATGGTAAAGTGCGAGGGAGAGCTTGCCGATACCGTAAAGGCGGCTATAGACGACGCTTACTCCCGTCTGCTTTTCCCGAGCCTTGAAAGAGAGATACGAAACGAGCTCACCGATGCGGCAGACGAGCAGTCTATAGCATTGTTTGCAATGAACCTGAGAGGCCTGCTGCTTCAGCCGCCTGTTAAGGGAAAAACAGCAATAGGTCTTGACCCCGGATACAGAACCGGCTGCAAGCTTGCAGTTGTCGACGCCACGGGAAAGGTGCTTGATACAGCGGTCATCTATCCTACGCACAGTCCGGCTCAGGTACAGAAATCCAAAGACATTCTCCTACATATGATAAAGAAATACGATGCAGAGGTCATTTCGATAGGCAACGGAACAGCCTCGAAGGAAACAGAAATGTTTACGGCTGACTGCATTTCCGGTCTCGGCGGTAAGGTGTCATATATGGTCGTAAGCGAGGCCGGCGCTTCGGTCTATTCCGCTTCAAAGCTTGCGGCGGAGGAAATGCCGGAGCTTGACCTGACGCTGAGGAGCGCAGTTTCCATAGCAAGAAGACTTCAGGATCCGCTTGCGGAGCTTGTGAAGATAGAGCCGAAGGCGATAGGAGTAGGGCAGTATCAGCATGATATGCCGCAGAAAAGACTCGGCGAGGCGCTCGACGGAGTTGTTGAGGACTGCGTAAACTCTGTAGGAGCAGATCTTAACACAGCTTCCCCGGCTTTGCTTTCAAGGATAGCCGGAATATCAAAAACACTTTCCGGCAATATCGTTGCATACCGCGAGGAGCATGGTCATTTTACCAGCCGCGCCGAGCTTAAAAAGGTAAGCAAGCTCGGTCCCAAGGCATATGAACAGTGCGCAGGCTTCCTGCGTGTTGCAGAAAGCAGCGATCCTCTTGACAATACGGCTGTCCATCCGGAATCCTACAAGGCTGCCGAAGCGTTGCTGAAGCTGTGCTCCTACACAAAGGATGATGTAAGGACCGGCGCTCTCGGCGAGCTGAAAAGCAGGGTCGAGGTTCAGGGAAAGGAAACCGTTGCGGAAAGCCTCGGCATCGGCGTACCTACGCTTGACGATATCATAACAGAGCTTACAAAACCCGGCAGGGATCCGAGAGACGAGCTGCCGCCTCCGCTTCTGCGTTCAGACGTTCTTGATATCAAGGATCTCAAAGAGGGAATGGAGCTGCGCGGAACGGTACGCAATGTTATAGATTTCGGCGCTTTTGTAGATATCGGCGTTCATCAGGACGGTCTTGTCCATATTTCACAGATAAGCAGCAAGCGTATACGCCACCCCTCCGAAGTGCTTTCGGTCGGAGATGTTGTTACGGTAAAGATACTTTCCGTAGACGAGAAAAAAGGCAGGATCTCTCTTACTATGAAGGGCTGACATTTCAGGCATCCGCCCGACCGCGCCTTCGGCGCACCTTTTTATAGTGTTTTTCAGGGGTGCCAGGCGCGAAGCGCCTGGCACCCCTGAAAAACAAAGCTTTAATAGCCCGGTCGCTGCGCAGCGGTGGTCGGGCGGAACGGCTGTTGAAAAACTATAGAAGGAATAAGTGCGCCGCAGGATAGGCGCACAAACAGGAAGGAAAAGAAAGAATAATGAAGTATGATATAGCACTGTTTGACCTTGACGGTACTCTGAGCGAATCCGGCGAGGGTATTCTCGACTGCGTAAGGATGATTTTCATGGAAATGGACTGTCCGCTCCCGAGCGAAGAAATAATCAGAAGCTTTATCGGTCCTCCGATGTATACGAGCTTGCGCGGCTGCGGCTTTACCGATGAGGACGCGAAGCTCGGAACGGAGATATACAAGCGCAATTTTCTGGAGCACGGCATATATAAGAACAGGGTCTATGACGGAATGTTTGAAGCACTGGAAGAGCTTCGCTCAAGGGGAGTAAGGCTCGGAGTCGCTTCTACAAAATGGCAGCCCTTCACAGACAGGATAATCGATATGCTGTCGCTAAGACAGTATTTTTCTGTCGTTGGCGGTTCAAATTATGTAAACGGCAAGACGATAGACGGAATGGCTCCGAGAAAAAACAAGCCGGACGTTATGAACTATGTTATCGACGCCCTGAAGGAAAACGACAGTGAGCGCGTTGTAATGATAGGCGACACAAAGTATGATGCCGACGGGGCAGCAAAGGTCGGCTGTGATTTTATCGGATGCATTTTCGGATACGGGACAAGAGAGGAAATGGAGGAGTATTATACGATCGGAAAACCTTCGTTTGTAAGCTGTCCTGCCGAAATACCCGGCGTTATACTGTGACTTGATTCAGTTTTATCTGCAGAGCTTCCTCGCCCGACCGTGCCTTTCGGCACGACCGGGCTGTTAAAGTAAGTTCGCCGCGGCGACTGACTATGGAATACTCATAACATAGCGAACGCAGTGAGCGACAGCGCAATCTGACACCGGCAGCACGCCGGCGCCGCAGGGTAGGCGCACTGGGGGGCACTAAAAGGCTGAACGTGAATAAAATTTAAAATTCTAATAATTATATAAAAATCTTGACAAAAAGCAGTGTTTCGTTGTACAATATTAAACAGACGGAAAACTGTCCGCAGGGGCTGCACCCTGTGTATTATTCTGCTCAATAATGCCGTTTTTGATAAGATTATATTTTTCATATATTATATCTGGGATATTTTTTTATTATGATCAGCACGGAGCGGGGGTTTTGCGTCCCTCCGCGCTTTTGTTTTTTCAGATATCATATCTTCCGGCAAACGCCTGCGGGCGTAAAATAAATAAAAATATAATATAAAGCGGCACCTTTGAGCTGACTTTGAATTAATGAAGATCAAAAAGTTTGACTTAGGAGGTGTCAGGAACTATGAATCCGGTTTTGGCAATAGTACTTATCATTGTCATATCTCTCGGCGTCGGGATCGCGGCTTTTTTTATCGGCATCCAATACCGTAAGAAAATTGGCGAAGAAAAGATCGGTTCCGCCGAACAGGAAGCAAAGAGGATCGTCGAGGAGGCTCAGCGCGACGCTGAAGCAGCCCAAAAAGAGGCTCTTATAGCCGGAAAAGACGAAGCCCATAAGCTTCTTTCAAATGCGGAAAAGGAAATATCCGACCGCCGCAAGGAGATTCAGCGTCAGGAAAGACGAATTCAGCAAAAGGAAGAGACTGTCGAAAAGAAGATGGACAGCCTCGAAAAGAAAGAGGAAGCAATAGCTCAGAAGAACAAGGCTGCAGAAGACAGGCTTGCAGAGGCAGAAAAGCTCAAGCAGAGTGAATTTGAGATGCTTGAAAAGATCTCAGGTCTTACCGCGGAGCAGGCAAAAAGCTATATTCTCTCCACCCTTGATGATGAGCTTTCACATGAAAAGGCTGTCAGGATCAAGGAATTTGAACAGAAGACCAAGGAAGAATCCGAAAAGACCGCAAGAGAGATCATTTCTCTTGCAATACAGAGAGTCGCTGCGGATCATGTAAGCGAATCTACCGTATCGGTCGTTCCTCTGCCCGGCGACGAAATGAAGGGTCGTATAATCGGCCGCGAGGGCAGGAATATCAGAGCAATAGAGACGATTACCGGTGTTGACATAATTATTGACGACACGCCCGAGGCTATCACGCTTTCATGCTTTGAGCCTGTCAAGCGCGAAATAGCAAGGGTAATGCTTGAAAAGCTTATCTCCGACGGACGCATACATCCGGCAAGGATAGAGGAAATGTATGAAAAAGCCCGCCGCGAGGTAGAGGCTATGATAAAATCCGAAGGTGAAAGGGCTATCATCGAAGCCGGCGTCAACGGGATACATCCGGAGCTTGTCAAGCTTCTCGGAAGGCTGCATTTCAGGACGAGCTACGGTCAGAATGTGCTTGACCATTCGCTTGAGGTCGCGTATCTCTGCGGCATTATGGCGAGCGAGCTTGGTCTGGAGCCTACAATGGCAAGACGAGCAGGTCTGCTGCATGATATCGGCAAGGCACTGGATCATGAGATCGAGGGCTCACATATAGAGATCGGCGTTGACGTTGCAAGAAAATACAAGGAGAGCGAGATCGTTGTTCATGCGATACATGCTCACCATGGCGACGTTGAAGCGAAAACAATCATCGCATGTCTTGTTCAGGCAGCGGACGCTATTTCCGCAGCAAGACCCGGTGCAAGACGCGAAAACATTGAAAACTACATCAAGCGCCTTGAAAAGCTTGAAGAGGTCGCATCCTCCTTCGAGGGAGTTGAAAGAAGCTTTGCAATACAGGCCGGCCGTGAGGTCAGGATAATCGTAAAGCCCGAGCTTATCAAGGATGACGAGATGACGCTGCTTGCGCGTGATATCTGCAGAAAGATCGAGGAAGAGGTAGAATACCCCGGACAGATCAAGGTAAACATCATCCGCGAAAGCAGAGCGATAGAATACGCAAAATAAACATGTTTTAAAAAGGGGCTGTGGAATTATTCACAGCTCCTTTACTATACGACGTGCGCCCGAAGGAAGTGTCATCGGGGTGCGCCTACCCTGCGGCGCGCGTTTATTATAATGTTTTTTCAGGGGTGCCAGGCGCGAAGCGTCCGGCACCCCTGAAAAAACAAGTCTGAAATAGCCTGGTCGTTGCGCATCAACGGTCGGGCGGAACGCCTTCGATGGCATCGGCATATTATGTTGTTACAGACCCGGATCATACTGCCCGGGTCATAACAAGGAGGAATATGTCTATGAACGACACAATTATCGGCGACGGCTTCCCCGGCAGCAATATCCGGGAGTCCGTCTGCATAAACGCTCCGCGCATTTATGATTCCTGCTCAGACAAAGACTGCCTTGAGGATCTCCCCCTGCTTCTTACAAAACCGGGACAGTGCATAGCTGATAAGGCGGCAAGCGTCAGGATAAGCAACGTCAGCGTCTGCTCAGTTTCTGTTGACCTTCAGCCCGTACCCTTCCATAAAGGCTATTATTCGGTGGATATGACATTCTATTTTGATGTCTGCCTTGATGCCTTTATGGCGCCGAATGCTCTTCCGATGCCTGTCAAGGGGCTTGCCGTATTTTCAAAAAGAGCTGTTCTTTACGGCAGTGAGGGCAGCGTTAAGGTATTTACCTCCGACTGCTCTGACGAACGAAAGACCGAGCCGTCCGAAAGCTGTCCCAAGGCCATAGTGCAGGTGGCTCAGCCTGTAGCGCTTTCTGCAAGGCTTTGCGAAAGACGCGGAAGCTGTCCGATGCCTCCGTGCAGGATACCTGAGGAGATCATGCGCCGTTACGGCGGAGAATTCGTCCGCGCGGAAGCTGAAAGAGACATCCTTGTATCTATAGGTATATTCACCGTGGTACAGCTTGAGCGCAGCGTTCAGATGCTCATACCGGCTATTGACTTCTGTATTCCGAAGAAGGAATGCGTTGCAAGCAGTGAGGATCCCTGCGAGCTGTTCAGCGCTATCGAATTTCCGACGGAGGAATTTTTCCCTTCCGATCTGCCGGAGGATAACAAGGGCTGCGGCTGCGGACGAAAGTGATCATGATAAAAGGAGCTGTTCTGAAAATGCCGATTTTCATTCATGTGGCTATAAGCCATCATGCTGGTCTGTGAAAAAATTCACGGCTCCTTTGCTATACAAAGTGCGCCCGAAGGAAGTGCCCTTGGGGTGCGCCTACCTTGCGGCGCACTTTTTTATAGTGTTTTTTCAGGGGTGCCGGGCGCTTTGCGCCCGGCACCCCTGAAAAAACAAATCTTTAGCAGCCCGGTCGCGCCAAAGGCGCGTTCGGGCGGACGGGGAGCACGCGGGGTCCGTGCTTAAGGCTATGAAAGGCATTGTATTTCTCCGCCTTTTATGCTACAATGTTCAAAAAGGAGGCTTTGAGATATGAAACATTATTACAAAGCAGCGGCTCTTGCCGTTGCAGGAATACTTTCGGTGAGTCTTATGGGCGGCTGCTCGCTCTTAAAAAGTCAGCTCGGAAATATCGACGAAATGGGAGAATTCGGCGAGGTGCTCGGTGAATTCAGCGATATCCAGGATTTTGCCGATAACGGCCGCAGCCAGATCGAGCGCCTTATCAGTGCGGCAGAGGGCGGAAATCTTGAAGAGATAGTCAGCGGTATCGATAACGGCGAGCTGGAACAGCTCCTGAAAGGACTTGAAGATACTGTCGGCGCATCCGGCAGAGAAAAGATCGACACCTCCGACAGCATAAAGGCAGCAGAGGGTATCTCGGCCTCCTGCAGCGGAATGTATGAATCGGTCGTTGACGGTCGGGTAAACTCCGGAAACGATACGACAGGCTACAGCATACAGCTTCCGGCAGCGGATGCGCCGCTATCCGAAAGACTTTCGGCGGCAAACCGCCTGAATGTCGGCGATGCGCTGAAATATGCTGATTCCGCCGGAGCAGAGCTTGAAGGCATTTACTACCTTTCATCTGATGCAGGCGACGATCATCCGAAGGGAACTATTATTTCCGAAAAAGACGATTATTTCAGCGAGGCAAAGGGAAAGGCAGTGCAGCTTACGGAAGAAACAAAGCTTTCGGACATTTATGCATGATATGCAGGCTGCTTGCTGACACTTGATGATGCGGTCATTCAGAAGCCGTGAGGCGATGCCTTCACGGCTTTTGGTATGTTTTAATTGACGTTTGTATTACGATCCGGGATATGTCTGGAAGATCGGCGGGGGATAAGCAATGGATGAAAAATTTCAAAGAACGGAAATGCTGCTCGGAAAAGAGGGAATGGACAGGCTTGCGTCTTCAAGGGTAGCTGTTTTCGGAGCAGGCGGAGTCGGAGGCTATGTTATTGAAGCGCTTGTAAGAAGCGGTATAGGTGAGCTGGATATTATTGACCGCGATACTGTTTCCGAAAGCAATATCAACCGGCAGATAATAGCCACTACAAAGACCGTCGGGATGCCTAAAACCGAAGCCGCCGCCAAAAGAGCAAGGAGCATCAATCCGGGCATAAGGCTCAATCTTCACAACATGTTTTTTCTGCCGGAAACGGCAGGCAGCTTCGATTTTTCGCAGTATGATTATGTTGTTGATGCAGTTGATACCGTCGGAGCAAAGATCGAGATCATTATGAGAAGCATTGAGTGCGGAGTACCTGTTATATCATCAATGGGCGCAGGAAACAAGCTGCACCCGGAGATGTTTGAGCTTGCGGATATCTATGATACCTCGGTCTGTCCGCTTGCAAGGGTAATGCGCCGGGAGCTGAAAAAACGCGGGGTCAGGGCGCTCCCGGTCGTTTATTCCAGAGAGGAGCCTGTTATCCCAAAAGCAGTTTTTTCAGACGAAGCGACCGGGAAGGCAGTTCCCGGAAGCTGTGCCTTTGCACCGTCCGCCGCAGGACTCATAATAGCCGGCAAGGTCGTAAGAGACCTTGCGGCGAACTCATTATTATAGTGTTTTTTCAGGAGCTGTGAGAAAATTTATGGCTCCTTCGTTATAACAGCGTGCGCCTACCTTGCGGCGCACTTAGATATAGTGTTTTTTCAGAGGTGCCGCGAGCGAAGCTCGCGGCACCTCTGAAAAAACAAGTCTTTGAATAGCCCGGTCGTGCCGTAGGCGCGGTCGGGCTGCGGCATATCGCACACAGAATAGTAAAAGCTTTCCCTATATTCTTTTCTTTAAATATTGCATGCTGAATTTAATTGTGATAAAATTCATTGTGTCAGAAAATCCACTTTAAAGGGGAAATGAATATGTGCGGATTATGCGGATTTACAGGGCATATCGCTGAAAAAGAAAAGGTAATAAGAAGGATGACGGACGTAATAACCCACAGGGGTCCGGACAGTGCGGGCTTCTATGAGGACGACAGGATATCGATGGGCTTCCGCCGTCTCAGCATTATCGACCTTGAGGGCGGCAGTCAGCCGATATTCAACAGCGACCGCTCCCTTGTCCTTATGTTCAACGGAGAAATATATAATTATAAGGAGCTTCGCGAAGAGCTTATAGGTCTCGGGTGCAGCTTCTATACAAAAACAGACTCGGAGGTGCTTGTGCATGCCTTTGAAAAATGGGGCGAAAAAATGCTTATGCGCCTCAGGGGCATGTTCGGCTTTGCGATCTATAACAAAAAAGACGGCTCGGTTTTTATCGCGAGGGATTTTTTCGGAATAAAGCCCATGCACTATGCGGTCATTGACGGCGAGCTTATTTACGGCTCGGAAATAAAGAGCATCCTTGAACACCCGTCGTATGAAAAGAAATTCAATTACAGGGCGCTGGACAATTATCTTTCCTTCCAGTATGTAGTACCGCCGGAGACCTTTTTCGAGGGCATATACTGTCTGCTTCCCGGTCATTATATGTGGTTCAGAAACGGCAAGGCGGAGATAACAAGGTATTTCGAGCCGACCTTTGAGCCGGATATGAGCCTTACGGAAAAGCAGGCAGTCGATAAAATAGAGGCCGCTTTTGAAAACAGCGTAAACGCTCACAAGCTCAGCTCTGATGTTGAGGTAGGCTGTTTCCTTTCCAGCGGCGTCGATTCCAGCTATGTCGCAACTTATTTTTCAGGTCAGAAGACCTTTACGGTCGGCTTTGATTTCGGCGACCACTACAACGAAATAAGCTGGGCCGAGGGTCTTTCAAAGGAGATCAACGTAGAGCACCACACACACCTTATCGGTTCGGAGGAGTTCTGGGAGGCTGTTCCCAAGGTTCAGTATCAGATGGATCAGCCGCTTGCCGATCCGTCGTGCATCGCACTTTATTTTGTATCAAAGCTTGCAAGCGAATATGTCAAGGTCGTTTTGTCCGGCGAGGGCGCAGACGAGCTTTTCGGCGGATACACCGTATACAACGAACCGCATGTTTTCAAGGCATATCAGAAGATACTGCCGGAGAGAGTGCGCTATGCCCTTGCAAGAAGCGCAAAAAAATGGCCTCATGTAAAGGGCAGGGGATATGTTCTCAGGGGCGCGCGCAAAACAGAGGATAAATTCATCGGGAATGCCTTTATGTACGATCAGGATGAAAAGCGTCAGCTTCTGAAGGATCCCTCTGTTGCCACAAGGCCGCAGGAGCTTTGCCGCAAATACTACGACAGGGTGAAGGACTATGATGAGGTCACAAAGATGCAGTACCTTGACATCAATCTCTGGATGGTCGGGGATATCCTGCTGAAAGCCGACCGTATGAGCATGGCAAATTCTCTTGAGCTTCGAGTTCCCTTCCTCGACAGAGAGGTGTTTGAGGTTGCGCGCACCATACCCACGAAATACCGCATCGCCCATGGCACCACAAAATATGCAATGCGTCAGGCGGCTCTCCGCCATCTTCCGAAGGCAACTGCACAGAAGCCGAAGCTCGGCTTTCCGGTCCCCACAAGAGTGTGGCTCAGGGACGAAAAATATTACAATGTGGTCAAGGATATGTTCCGTTCCGATATAGCGGAGAAATTCTTCAACACCGACATGATAGTTTCGTATCTTGACGACCATTTTGAAGGCCGTGAGGACAACAGCCGCAAGGTCTGGACGATATACGTTTTCCTTGTATGGTATAAGATATATTTCGGGGATTAATATTTTATATTGTTTTTCAGAGGGGAGCTGCCGCATCAACACTCCCACGTCTGCCCGACCGGGCTGTCAAAGACTTTTTTAAGAGGTGCCGCGAGCGAAGCTCGCGGCACCTCTTAAAAAAACACTATAATAAAAGTGCGCCGCAAGGTAGGTGCACGTAATTCAGCGAAAGGAGCCGTGAATTATTCACAGCTCCTGAAAAAACAAATTTTTAATAGCCCTGTCGGGTCAGCTGTTTTGTTTGGCGGCGGCTTTTTTCGCCTTGGCTATCTGCTTTGCCCTTTCCCTTCGCTTTCTGGCGGAAAGGCGGCGGTTTCTCATGATGATGTTTACAGCATGCTTGTTGTTCTTTATGTGTACCCTTCTGCCGCCATGCATACATTCTCCGTCAACTGCCCAGTCAAGCTCTTCGTCCATAATAAAATCCACTTCGGACGCGCGGAACAGTGTGATGTTCTCATTCTTGTAGCTTTTGTTAAGCATTGAAAGCAGGATGCCTATGACCTCAAGCTTTTTCTTCGGCTTTTTGATGAGCAGTACCTCATAAAGACCGTCGTTGAAATCGACCATATCGTCGTCGAATTTGAATATGCCGGCAACAGATTTGGAATTTGTAACGGCGCCGAAAATATAATCCCCTTCGACCATGCGCGTGTCCGCATTCACCTTTACATGATGGCTGCTTATTTTATTCATATATCTGAAGGCATTAAACAGATAGGCAAGCCTTCCGAACAGATTCTTTGCCTTTTGCGGAGTTGCATAGGATACCTCAGTGAACGCTCCGAAGGACGCGATATAAATGAAATAGTCGTCATCGAATGAGCCGACGTCGAGAGGACGCGGCCTGCCGTAAACAATGGTTTTGGCGGATTTCATCATATTTGTCTGCATTCCGAGGCTTCTTGCGAGGTCGTTCGTCGTTCCGGCAGGAATATAGCCAAGGGGCTTCTGCACTCCGCCCTTCATCATGCCCTTTATGATATCGCTTATCGTGCCGTCGCCTCCGCAGCAGGCGACTATCTCCGCTTCTTCGCCGTGTTCGTTAACAAGATAATCTGCGTTGTAATCAAGCGATGTAAAATATATGCCGACCTCCATATTCCTGTTTGCAAACAGATCGGCGATCTTTCCTGCGGATAAAAAGGGCTTTCTTCTTCCCGAGCGCGGATTGACTATCATCAGCACGCGGGTCCTGTCTGTCTTTTTCCTTTTCAAAATAACACCTTCCGTGAAAATGCTCATACTAATAACTGATAGAAAACAGACCGCAAAGACTGTCTGTTTTTTATCGGATATAAGGGAACCACTGAATAAATCACGCCTGACGGCTCAGCACTCATCTCGCTGCGCCCGTAGGAAGTGCCCTTGGGGTACATCTTTTCCGCCATCTT
>CADCPT010000084.1 GCA_902803385.1 uncultured Ruminococcus sp. | reverse complement strand
GTGTTTACGGTACCGTCCAATTCTTCCAAGAAAGCCTTGACCTGTGAACGGAAAGATTGACATGCTGCCTTTGCCTTTTGCATTTCGTCGTTAATAACTACTCTGCTTGTAGTACCCATTGCCATTTTAAAATTCCTCCTTAGACTTATTTATTCTTTAATAATTGCTCAAGCTCTTCGTATTCTTCAAAAAGCTTATCGTAATATACTCCTTTTGACTCTCCGCCGGCACCGATAATAATATTCAGTGTATTTGAAACATGTTCAAGCACCAAACCCATTTGTTCTATCGGTTCAAGCAGAATATCTCTTCCTGTGATCTCAACAGCTTCTCCCGATGGAGTGTCCAGGGCAGTTGTAAGACCTTTAAACAACTCTTCAAGCCTTGATCTGAGAGCTTCATTTCTCTCTTTCAGCTTCATCATATCGGCTGCGGCAGTTTGCAATGCCTGTTCGTCAATGTGAACCGCCATTATCTCCACCTCCGGATTTTGCCTTGTCTACCTCAGTCATTAAAGTATCTTTAAGGGCTTTAGGCAAACAATTACAGATCTGTTCAGCGTTTTCATAATCGCCTATATCAATGTATGCTCTTATACGGTAACTTGCAGAGATAAAGTCTGTGGGATTTTCTATCATACGCTTCGTCCAGAAGCTTATGCGCTCCCTGTACTTCTTCTCCCAGTTTTCTTTATTCATATACTTGCCATACTTCAGTTCATAGTAAATACCGCTGTACTGATTTCCGACAATATTGGACGACTGAAGATCACGAGCTTTTTCAAGCATTGATTCATAATCTTTTACAGCCTCGTAAGCAGAAACATATATAGCATTTCTCGTGTCGGACTGCGTTTGAGTCATCTTGAACTCTTCGCTGATCGTATATTTTTCTTCCTGCTCCTCTTTTTCCTCCGGAATAGAGTCTATCGGGGTAAGATATTTATGTATTTCTTCTGCAAGCTCTTCGGGATCGTCGGTCATAGTTTCCATAAGAGCTTCGTCTATTTTCTCTCTTATTTCATCAAACTCGCCATTATCCCATCTTTCCTGCATTACGGCTTCTTCCTCCTCGGGTGTTAAGCCCTGCGGAATATCCGATAATGGATCTTTATTAAAAGCACTTTGAGGAAGTATCGAAAAACCGCTGTTGAAAGATGAAACAGGATCGTAAGCTGCGTCTAATATACGTATTGCATTTTCAGGGCAGCCCATAGTAACAAATACCTGTGCAGCACGAGTATAAAGCTCAAAAACATCTTCGGCATCAGGTTTTCCTTTTGTAAGCGCATTGTTGATAGCTTCAAGCGTATTCCTCCACCTTTTTGCCATTGCCTCATCACTTCTGTCATTTGGGTAACTGCTTACGGCATAAGCTATCTTATCGTTATAATACGACATATCAACATCTGCAAATTCTTCGGCTCGTTCAAGCTCGGAGAGTGCCTCGTCATAAATGCCAAGCTCCATAAACAAATTAAAGGCAAGACTGTATGCACGATATTTTGCAGGCTGTAAAAGCTTCATCTGATTAAGTGTAAACAAGGTTTGACGATAATCCTTCAAAGCGACATAACAAGCGGCTCTTTCCTGAAGAAGCTCATAATCTACTCCACCGATTTTTTCAGATTGTCTGAGATTTATAAGCGCATTTTTAAAGTCTCCCTTTTGTGTATTGATAAGAGACATTATCTTGTATATCTGCGCTCTCAGATCATCTGTACAGTTATTTTCAATCGCTCTTGTAAGACTTTGCAGTGCTTGTGCAGTTTTATCTATCATAGCCTGAGAATAACCCAAGAGGAAAAATGTATTTCCGTCTTTAGGATTTATCTCCACTGCTTTTTCAAAGTTTGCAACGGCATCGTCTAATTTTTTTAGCGACATACAGGCTTTACCTGCGCAAACATATCCCTGCTCATCTTTTGGGCATTCCTTAATTGCCTTTTTTGCATAGTCTAAGGCAGCGGCATGCTGTCCTCCTGCAAAAGCAGTATTTGAATTTGCGATAAAATCATTATATGACATACCAAACCTCCTGAAATGAAATTGTAAAGTCGATCCTTAATAAGCATAAGCCCCCATATCAATTGTAAAGCCGTTTGTGACAATATTTGTCATAACATCGGGAATAGAAATGTTAATATTAAATTCAATATTCATATTGATCTCTATATCAGCGTTTATATTAAAATCGGGTTTTTTACTTGAATCATTTCCGGTAAACAGGTCTACGGTAAAATTAAATATATCGGTATAGCTTACACCGCCTGTCAGCTGATCGAACAATTTTCCAACTTCAAAATCGTCTCCTGCCATCGACTCAATGCCAAACATATCATTCACCAAATTATCGCCTATTCCATCCATGAAGAAATCTAAAACATCTGATCCTTTCATCTTGCCATAATCAAAATCAAAACCGCCAAAACCAAACATTTCACCAAAATCCAAAAATTCCATTCCTGTATCTACACCGGTATTCAAAAGAATAGCTATAGATGAACGCTGTTCTCCTCCTGTTATGTTCTCTAAATTCTGAGTAAAGAATGTAGTAAAGCCTGCACCAAGCGGTCCTGACAAAGCCTCTAATCCAAATACCTCAAGGCAACCTTCTACCATACCGCCGGCAATCGCACCCACATATGTCTGCCATGAGCTCAGCTCACCATTCATTGCATCAGATATTAGTTGATTGGCTACCGCAATTCCGGCATACAAAGCAATCGCCACAAGTCCCGCAGTTCCGAACGTACAAATAGTTACCACAACAAGTACGACAACAACAATTACACATACTACAACTGCAATAAACGACTCATAGTTTTCACTCAACCACTCTGCCGCAGAGTCACACCAGTCTGAAAACTTTTCAAGCCAGTCTTTTTCGTTGTCGGGCTTTAAGAATGAATACTCTTTATAAAAATCATCTTTGCGCAGATCAACAGTAACCGAAACAAGAATATCTACTGCTCCGATATCTGCCACAAATTCTTCAAGCTTATTATATGCTTTTGAAATTGCTTCAACCTTTTCTTCTTCTCGTTTCTGCGCCTTTTTTGTACAGTCAACGGCTTCGCTTATATTTTCTGCCGTTGAAGCTGTATCTATCATCATTTGCAGACGATCAAGTTCATCACTCAGATTTACAGTCGCCAATTTAGCGGTATTAAATGATTCTCCGAGCTGCTGAAACGATCCTGCACCTAAGTAATAATTTCCTCCTCCGAATACGCCAATATTTACAGTTATTGAAGACATTTTTTCACCTCTATTACATTTAATACTGCTCTCTAATTAAAACCTTTAATTCTGTTCGGTCTGATTTCCGCAACACATCATCATCGACCTTGAAATACGTCAGTAGGTCTCGCCTGCCGGCTCGGTCGGTGCTTCTGCCTTCGGCAGAGGTCTCCACCGGAGACTCGCACCCTGCGCTTTCTTCCTCGTCTTGCGAAAATCATCCTCGAAAATCATTTTAAAGCTTTTAATCAGAGATCAGTATAAGAACACATCAATTATTCACCGTTTAACCATTTTGTTTCGTACTGTTTCATCTCGGCATAATAGCTGTTTGCCATACGCTGATATGAATCTGCATCGTTATTTGCTGTTCTGATCTGTGATTCCACAGAAGAAATATCGTTTTTGCAGTTGTTTACAGAAGTATCTGCCTGTGTTTCTTTCTCCTCTATATTGCTGATAGCGGTCTCCAGTGTTGAAACAGCAGTTTCAAGCTCATTTTTTGTTGCGGAAAAATCACTCTCATAAATAGCGGCTAAGTCGGCAGTTCCCATATCTGATTGAAAAGAGCCTCTGTATTGACTGCCTGCGTCAATAATCGCCCTTTGCATTGCGTAAAACTGATCGTTAAGAACGCTTCTTGACTTATTCAGTGCATCTTGAAGCTTTGATTTTTTCTCTCTTATATTATTGAGTAAAGATATATTTTCGGACAATTGATTATTTAGCTGTGATTTTTGGCTTTCTAACTCTCTGCTTCTTCTTACACTTGAATCTCGATTATCAATAGCCCGATTATACTTATTGCGTGCGGAATAATACAGTTCTTCGTAATTCGCCATAGAGTCATCTCCCCTCATATTGGATCAAATTAAATAAAAATAATTCATAATAAAGGAAAATATTAGAATCCTATAGAATAATACTATCAGATTTTATCTAAAAATACAAGTTAATTTTGAAAAAATTATTACTTATTTTTTTCATCAAACACATTTAATTTTTAGAAATAAAGAATACCGTACAGAAAACTTTGTAGTCTCTGTACGGTACTCAGTTAAATATAGTATTTAATTATTAACTTTTACTCGTTGTTATCGTCTTTCTTTTCATAAATATAATTTATGGAAGTAACAAATCCGCAATCCGTGTCAAAGCCCAGGATCATACCATCGATCTCATACTGAAACATATCATAGGCTATTGTGTAATCTTCACCGTATATTTCGATAACATCATCAATATCCATTCCTATTTTTGCACCTTTAACGGTTTTGTATTCTTCATCGTCTATTTTCATAGAAACGATATAATCCATTGAACCGTCTTCGTTCGGATTTGTTTTAACTTCCATACCGTCAAAATAATATGTCTTGTTTACAAGCTCATCATTATCTTCGTTTGGCTCGGTATCAACATTATACGGCAAACCGATCTGTGATATAAGAAGATTAATATCACTGCCGGCTTTGATGTTTATACCCTTATATGTGCACACAAGATCGGACTCTGAAAAATAATCTGCAGCGGTATTACTCTCGGTATCTTCATTTTCTGTATCTGTAACGATCTCGCTGTCAGTAGTTGTTTCTGTATCTTCATCTGATGAAGCAACGCTTTCTGCTTCAGATGATACTGTTGATTCAGCACGAGATGCTATCAACTCGCTTGACGTTGTACTACTCGACTCGGCAGGTTTAACAGATGCAACCGAGCTTGTTTTCTTGCTTGATGTAGTTGCACTTATTGTATATGTGTTGGATTTTGAAGAAGTGCTGTCTGAACTCTTTTTGTCACTATCCTTCTTTTCTTTGCTCTCGGCTCTTGAATCAACGCTTGCATCATCTTTGTTTTCATCGGATACTTCGTCTTCCTCTTCATCATCTTCGCTCTTAACTGCGGTGTCGTCAGAGTTATACAGTTGTCTTGAATAGGTATTTGATGAACTTCCGCTATTGTCTTTACTGCCGCAGGCTGTCAAAGAGCTTAAAAGCATAAGTGCAGATAAAGTGATTAGTATTATCTTTTTCATTTTTATTTTTTCCTTTCTGTTCTTCTTTTCAGAATACACTGTTATTTTAATATAGCGGCGATTAATTGTCAATAGAAATAATAACCTGTCAAAAAGCGATATTTTATTAATTTCTGTTAATAATTTCGTAATTATGCCAATATCGTATTATTTGCCGCAGCTTTTGACACTATCTTTTTAATAACTGAAAAATCCCCTCATAAATGAGGGGATAACCTGGTGCAGGTAACAGGACTTGAACCTGCATGAAATTGCTTTCACATGGACCTGAACCATGCGCGTCTGCCAATTCCGCCATACCTGCTTATGCTGTTTTGCGAGCTTTTGTTCACTCACAAAATGTATTATACCAAAACTCTCGGCAAATGTCAATCATTATTTTGAAAAAATTTTCGTTACCTCACTTTTTCCTTTCTCTCATGCTCTAAAGCGCCCGCAGTGCAGCAGGCAGGGGCTGTCCGGATGCCCCTGCCTGCTGTTGAGAAAGAAGAATATCGACATGAAAATCAGTTTGCTTGGTTTTGCTCACCGGGCTTGGCGGGCGGGTTGCCTTCGGGAGGATTTCCCTTTCCGTCGGGAGGGGTTCCCATGCCGCCCGGAGGTGTTCCCATACCGCCGGAGGAGCCGGAGGAAACGGTCACTTCGATCGCGGTGCCGGAGGATGCGGTGCCGGCGGTGTACGCTTCACCGTTGATATAGAGCGTGTGGCCGTTGAGGTCGATCGCGCCCGTTCCGCAGGTGAGACTTGTGATATAGCTGTCTCCCGTCAGCGTCCAGACAGAGCCGTCCTCGATCTCCACATAGACTTCTCCCGCCTGACCGTCGCTGTTGATCGCACCCGTATAGGAGGAATTGCTCTTGAGATAGAGATTGAGATGCGAGATATCGTCGACGATCATATCTCCGTCGATGGTCTGGTTCGCCGCGTTGAGCGTCACCTGTCCGCCGTTGCTGCCCTCGTTGCCCCAGCCTGCCGCTGCTGCTCTCAGAAAGACGCCGTCGCCGTTGTTGGTGATGGACGCACCGCTGAGGGTGATCTCGGTGGCGGTGTTATTGACAAAGAACACGTCGCCGTTCTGATTGGTCAGCTTGCCGCCGTTCATCGTGAAGGAGGAGAGTCCCTCCGCCGCGTCGCCCGACATCGACTGATAGATCATGACCGCCTGATAGTAGTTCGATTTGTCGCTGTTCTTGGTGTTGTTGTCGGCAGTGAGGTCGACATTGTTGAGCGTCACGGAGTTCTTGCCCTCGACCACGACGCCCTGAGAGGCGGTGGAGGTCATTGTCGCGTTGTTGACCGTGATGTCGGCGGTGGAGTAGATGACGGGCGAGCCCTTGCCGCTCGTGCTGTAGTCGCCGCCCGTGACGGTGACGGTGCCGCCGCCGCGGTCGGAGCGGATCGCTGCCGAGGAGTTGCCCGAGGTCTTGATGGTGAGGTTCTCGGCGTTCATCGTGCCGCCGCCCGTCGTCATCAAGCCGCCCGAGCAGTTGCCGCTCGTCTCAATATAGGAATCCGTGATGTGGACCGTCGTGCCCTCGCCGTAGCTGAATACCGCGTTTGCATGGGTGCCGTTGGTCTTGATGACCATCTGAGACAGCGTGAGCGTGCCCTGATTGGTCGCGAAGATCGCGGCGTTCTCGCCGTAGAAGTCGGCTTCGTCGCCGTCAGCCTCGCCTGTCTTGGTCACGAGGGTGTTGCCGATGATCTTGGTCTCGCCGTCGGCGGTGATCGCATGCTCGCCGTCGGCAGTGTTTTCGATCGTCTCCTTGATGGGGATGTCGCTCTCTGCGAGCGGCTTGGATGCGGCGGCTGCCGCCGACGTTTCGGTTTCATCATTTGTCGCTGCCGATACCGCAGAGGTCACTGCCGTCTTTGCGGAGGAGGATGTTTCGCTGCCGCAGGACGTCAGCGAGATGGTGGTGGCTGCCGCGGCGAGTACCGCGATCAGCGCGAAAGCCTTTTTTCCGATCTTGGTTTTCATAGGATTGCCTCCTTTGTTTTTGTTTGACTGTATGATAGCAAAGGAAGTTGAAAAAATCCTGAAAGCTCGCTCACTTTTTTTATCCGTTTCCACGGCAGGCAGCGAATGAATTGCCTGCTGTCCCGTGCAAGACCGACAGAACGCGGAATGAATTTTTGATTTGTATGATAGTATCGAAAGCGGCGAAAAAGCGGCGCGGTGAAAAAGATTTCCGGAAAACATTGACTTTTCAAAGAAAATCAAGTAGAATCTATACAAAGGGAATGAGGTTCTCCCTTGGATTTTTATCCTAAACCGCTTATGAAAGCTGATGACTTCTGCGATTTCAAACGCAGGAATTGTCGGCTTTTTCTGCGTGATAAGGAGGATTTGTATGTTGATCGGTATCTCACTCATCCTGATCTCGGGGCTGCTGCTTGGATGGCTGTGTAAAAAAGCCAGGTTTCCCGCGCTGTTCGGCATGATCATAGCAGGAATTTTGTTGGGACCGCACGTTTTGAATCTGCTTGACGAAAGCTTGCTCGGTATTTCCGCCGAGCTGAGGCGGATCGCGCTTATCATCATTTTGATCAGAGCCGGTCTGAAATTAAACCTTTCCGACCTGAAAAGGGTAGGGCGTCCCGCGATCCTGATGTGTTTTGTCCCCGCCTGCTTTGAAATACTGGGCATGCTGTTGCTTGCCCCGAAGCTGTTGGGCTTGTCGCTTTTGGACGCGGCGATCCTCGGCGCCGTGATCGCGGCGGTTTCACCTGCTGTTGTCGTTCCACGCATGATCCGATTGATCGATGAAAACAGGGGAACCTCCAAGGGCATCCCGCAGATGATCCTCGCGGGCGCTTCCGTTGATGACGTCTTTGTCATCGTGCTGTTCACCACCTTTACCGGACTTGCAAAGGGTGAGAGCGTTTCATGGTTGAGCTTTGCGAATATCCCGGTATCGATCATCATCGGAACAGCTGCGGGCTTCGGTATCGGATTATTGCTGAGCATCTTTTTTGATAAAGCCAAGCTATCGCTGCCGGTTTGTACGATTCTTGTGTTTGCCGTCAGCTTGTTGTTGGATTGGCTGGAAGGCGCCTCCGCCTTCATTCCGTTTGCCGGCTTGATCGCCGTCATGGCTCTCGGAACGGCAGTAAAAAGGAAAAAGCCCGATATCGCCGTTTCGCTGTCAGGTGTTTTTGATAAGCTGTGGATCCCGGCTGAGATATTCCTGTTTGTGCTGGTCGG
>CADCPT010000083.1 GCA_902803385.1 uncultured Ruminococcus sp. | reverse complement strand
GAGCAAAGCTCGCGGCACCTCTGAAAAAACAAGTCTTAAAATAGCCCGGTCGTTGCGCAGCAACGGTCGGGCGATCAGTCGTACAGAAGTTTAAGAAGTAGTTTTTTCACCCTCCCGAAAAACACTATAAAAACTGTGCAACAGTTGTTTCACGTGAAACAATTCTAAAATATTTCTGTACAATTCCTCACGGATGGTTTATAATATAATAAGCTTATTTAAAAGAGGTTTTAGTGTATGAAGTTTTTAGCCGGAGAATTTGATGTTGCCGTGATCGGCGCCGGTCATGCCGGTATAGAGGCAGGCCTTGCCGCAGCAAGACTTGGCTGCAAAACGGCTGTCTTTACAATAAATATGGACGCTGTAGGCAACTGCCCCTGTAATCCTAGTATAGGAGGTACTGCAAAGGGTCATCTTGTCCGTGAGCTTGACGCTCTCGGCGGAGAAATGGGTAAGGCTGCCGATGAATGTTTTCTGCAGAGCCGTATGCTAAACAGAGGAAAGGGTCCTGCCGTTCATTCTCTCCGCGCTCAGATAGACAGAAGAAAATACAGTACAAGAATGAAGCATACTTTGGAGCTTCAGGATGGTCTTGAACTCAGACAGGCAGAAATAACGGCTCTTGAAAAGGCAGAGAACGGAAAATGGCTTCTCACTACGAGACTTGAAGCACAGTATTTGTCAAAAAAGGTAATAATAGCAACCGGCACATATCTCGGCGGAAAAATATATGTGGGTGATGTATCATATAAAAGCGGTCCGGACGGAATGTTCCCGTCGGAATTTCTGCCGGACAGCCTTGAAAATTTAGGTATGGTAATACGCCGCTTCAAAACGGGCACCCCTGCAAGAGTGCTCCGTTCGAGTATAGATTTTGAAGGCCTTGAGGAACAAAGCGGAGATGATCCCATAGTTCCATTCTCCTACGATACCACAGATCCGGGAGAAAACAAGGTAAAGTGCTACGTAAGCTGGACAAACGATGAAACAAAAAAGGTCATTCTGGATAATATCTCACGTTCGCCTATGTACAGTGGCAAGATAGAGGGTATAGGTCCGCGCTATTGTCCGAGTATAGAGGACAAAATAGTCCGCTTTTCCGATAAGCCGCGGCATCAGCTATTTATCGAGCCATGCGGACTTGATACGGAAGAAATGTACATACAGGGAATGTCGTCATCCTTGCCGGAGGATGTACAGCTTGCTTTTTATCACACTATTCCGGGGCTTGAACACTGCGTTGTTATGCGTCCGGCTTATGCTATTGAGTATTTTTGTGCCGACCCTGTACAGATGAACCGCACGCTTGAATTTATGGAACTGCCCGGACTTTACGGTGCAGGTCAGTTCAACGGAAGCTCCGGATATGAGGAGGCCGCGGTACAGGGGTTTGTTGCCGGAGTTAATGCTGCTCTGTCTGTTCTCGGCAAGGAGCCTATGGTGCTTGAACGCTCAGGCTCTTATATAGGTACGCTTATCGACGATCTTGTTACAAAGGGCTGCAATGATCCGTACAGGATGATGACCTCACGCAGCGAATACAGACTAATACTTCGTCAGGATAATGCTGATCTCAGGCTTACACCTATCGGCAGAAAAATAGGACTTATAAGTGATGAGCGCTGGGAGCGCTTCAACGAGAAAAAACGCAGGATAGCTGCGGAGCTTGAAAGAGTAAAGGCAAAGGTGATATCACCCTCTGATGAGCTTAACGATATTCTCAGGGAGAGGGGGACATCCGAGGTACATACAGGTATCAGGCTCGTTGACCTTCTGAAACGTCCTCAGCTTGACTATGCAAGTCTTGCTCCCGTTGACACCGACAGACCTGATAATGACCCTGCCGTGCTTGAACAGGTGGAAATAGAGATAAAATATGAGGGCTATATAAGCCGTCAGCTTATAATCATAGATCAGGTGCAGAGGCTTGAAAGCAAGCTGCTGCCTGCGGATATTGACTATAATTCCATAGACGGTCTCAGACTTGAGGCAAGGGAAAAGCTCAGCCGTGTACGTCCCGAAAGCATAGGACAGGCAGGCAGGATTTCCGGAGTAAGCCCGGCGGATATTTCAGTTTTAGTGATATATCTTGCGTCTGTGAAAAAACACGGGGAAGGAGAGTCGGACAGTGATAAGACAAATAATTGAAGCCTGGTGCGCTGAAAACAGTATATATGTTTCCGGAGAACAGCTTGATGCATTTGAAAAATATGCATCCCTTCTTTGTCAGTGGAATGAAAAAATGAATCTTACGGCAATTACCGATGATGAGGGTATAGCAGTAAAGCATTTTGTGGACAGCATTTCTGTTCTTACAGCCGCAGATATAAAGGGCAGCGTTATAGATATCGGAACGGGTGCAGGTTTTCCTGGTATACCGCTTAAGATCATGCATCCGGAAATTGAGCTTACTCTTCTTGACAGTCTGAATAAAAGGCTTCTATTTCTTGATGAGGTATTGAACGCACTTGGCTTATCTGCTGATACGGTACATGCCCGTGCCGAAGACGGTTCTCAGCGGCCTGAAATGAGAGAGCAATTTGATATAGCTGTTTCCCGCGCTGTTGCAAACCTTCCTGCACTTTGCGAATACTGCCTGCCTTATGTAAAAGTCGGGGGAATATTTATTTCTATGAAGGGACCGGACGGAGCAAATGAAATCGCAGCAGCAGAAAACGCAATAAAGCTTCTCGGCGGAGATGAGCCCGAAACAAAGGAACTTACTCTTCCGGACGGCAGCAGAAGGACAATTATCATAATTAAAAAGTCGGCACATACACCGTCAAAATATCCCCGGAAAAAGACAAAAATCAGCAAAAATCCACTGTGAACAAATTATTAAGAGTTTTCAACATTGACTGTTTTTAGATGTTGAAAACTCTTTTTCTGAGTGGTAGGGAAAATTTTCTGATTTGTAAAAAAATCAGTATTTATGAGCTGTGTAAATGCTATAAACGACGCAAGAGGGTTTTCCACATGCGATGATGGTAACAGTTGAAAACCTGGTTCGTTTTTTCACATTTCTGTTAAGCACCATTCAGCAGTGCCCGACCGTCGCTGCTTAGTGACAGGGCTATTCAAATACTTTTTTTCAGAGGGTGCCGCCGCATTAAAACATCCCCCGTCCGCCCGACCGCCGCAGCGCAGCGACCGGGCTATTTAAAGACTTGTTTTTTCATAGCAAGAAACAGGCAGATGTTAATATAATAATTATTATCACTGAGCTCCGGTTTCGACATTTCTTTCAGAAAAACTATGGTATCATCTATGTCGAAGGGAGAGACGATAATGTTTGCAATTACAACTAAAAACAATATGATAGTCAGGATCCCGATAATTCAGATAAGACCGCGCAGCCTTCCGCTGAGAGACAGATATGATACCGATTCCCTGAAGGCACTTGCAAGAAGCATCAAAAGGCTCGGACTTATACAGCCTCTTAGTGTAAGAAAAATTAGCAGTGACGAATATGAGCTTATTGACGGTGAGCGCCGTCTTCGTGCTGCTGTTATCCTCGGGTTTAAGAAGCTTCCCTGCATTGTTGTATATGACTGCGATGATAATTCGGCTCTTCTCCGCTCACTTGCTGCGAATTATTGCCGCTCTGAGCCGGATTTTCTTGATGAAGCTGATATCATCAGTCATATGGTCAGAAAGGAAGGCATTACCTCAGCAGAGCTTTGCAGGACAATGGCTGCAGGCAGACAAAGGATAGAAGAGGATATACGCCTTGGTGCGCTTGATACTGATGAAAAGGAGATAATAAGAAGCTATGGTCTTACAAAGGGACACGCACTTGCGGCACTTAAGATCTCCGATCGTGTGGGAAGAAAGACAGTATTATGTGAAATGATAGAAAAGGGACTGAATGTTTATCAGTCAGGCGTGTTTATAGATGAATATATAGCAGATACAGGCAGGAGAAAGAGAAGGAGTCAGAAGAGCACCCTTATACTTAAAAATATGCGAATAGTAGAAAATACTCTTGAAAAGGCGATAGATACGCTGAAGGATTCCGGGATAGGCGTTATTTCGGAGCAAAACGAGACCGAAGAATACATTGAATACACTGTACGTTTAAAGAAGCCGACTGGGAAATACAAAACTCCGGGCGCAAGGACAGCTTAAACAGGTTTACAAGAATTTTCAAATATCCCCAAAACCCAAACAGGCAAAGACCGGAGCAGGATATGCTTCGGTCTTTTGCTTGGCTCGACGATGTCCTGCGGCACACGAAATTTTCATGATGTTTGTTTCACGTGAAACACTGTAAAAAAGTGCGCCTACCTTGCGGCGCACTTTTTATAATGTTTAAATAGCCCGGTCGCTGCGCAGCGGCGTTCGGACGAAGGGACACCCCTGAAAAAATGTGGGAATTGACGTAAAATTATTTAAAAAATCGCCTTCGGCGATTGAATAAGGTATAATTTTATGGTATAACAACCGCACGGCGTAAGCGTCTTCGGGCT
>CADCPT010000082.1 GCA_902803385.1 uncultured Ruminococcus sp. | reverse complement strand
TATGGGGAGAGGAGGAGCCGCAACGCGAGCACGAGGACGGTCATGCTTGACCGTTCTCAGCGAGCACAACGAGCGACGACGAGACGATAACGAAGTTATGCGGAATTTAACGCCAAAGATACTAAAGTGTTCTATTGAATATTAGTATAAGGGGCGAAGAACGGCTTCGCCGCTCTTCACCCCTGAAAATACTGTAACAGACAGAATTATTCCGTATTATCTGCCCTGGTATTTTTTTAACGACAGGATGGCGCAAACGAACTGTCGGGAGCACTGCTCCGTACCCTATAGATTCTATCACAGGAGCAGAAAAAAATCAAGGATGTTTTTTCGCAGGTGCACTTATTATAGTGTAGGTTTTTTATAAGATTTTCACAATAGAATCATAGTGCGCCTACCTTGCGGCGCACTTTTTATAGCGAAGGAGCCGTGAATCTTTTCACAGCTCCTCATAAAAAACACTTTTATCAGTAGAGCGGGAATCTCTCGCAGATCTCCTCTACGCCTGCGCGGATCTCTTCAGACTTCGCATCGAAATCATTAAGCGCAAGCGTGATGAATTCGGCTATCTTGTCCATTTCGGCAACGCCAAGTCCTCTTGTAGTAACTGCTGCCGTTCCGAGACGGACGCCGCTTGTTACGAACGGGCTGCGCTTTTCATTGGGAACAGTGTTCTTGTTTGCGGTGATGCGCACCTCATCAAGACGGTGCTCCAGCTCCTTGCCGGTAACTTCGCTTTCGGTAAGGTCAAGCAGCATAACATGGTTGTCAGTGCCGCCGGAAACAAGCTTGTTGCCTCTGCTTACAAGACCGTTTGCAAGAGCCTGCGCGTTCTTTACGATGTTTTCGCCGTAGGTCTTGAATTCAGGCTTGAGAGCCTCGCCGAAGCATACAGCCTTTGCTGCGATAATGTGCATGAGCGGGCCGCCCTGTGTTCCGGGGAAAATACCCTTGTTGATACCCTTTGCAAGCTCCTCGTCATTCGTGAGGATAAGACCGCCTCTGGGTCCTCTCAGGGTCTTGTGGGTGGTGGTAGTTGTGAAATGAGCGTAGGGCACCGGGCTGGGATGAACGCCTGCTGCTACCAGACCTGCAATATGAGCCATATCTACCATGAGATATGCGCCGCAGGCATCAGCGATCTCTCTGAAACGCGGGAAGTCGATGATCCTCGGGTATGCGGATGCGCCGCATACGATAAGCTTCGGCTTTACCTGCATTGCTGTCTCATATACCTTATCGTAGTCGATCCTGTGAGTTACGGGGTCAACGCCGTAGGAAACGAAATTGAAGTACTTACCTGAAATGTTTACAGGTGAACCATGGGTAAGGTGGCCGCCTTCGGAAAGAGTCATACCCATTACGGTATCGCCGGGCCTGAGTATTGAAAAATATACGGCTGTATTAGCCTGAGCGCCCGAATGCGGCTGAACATTGGCAAACTTAGCGCCGAAAAGCTCACATGCGCGGTCGATAGCGATCTGCTCAACAACGTCAACATACTGGCAGCCGCCGTAATATCTCTTTCCGGGGTAGCCCTCTGCATATTTGTTTGTAAGAACGGAGCCCATTGCAGCCATAACTGCCGGAGAAACGATATTTTCTGATGCGATAAGCTCAAGATTCATCTGCTGTCTTTTCAGCTCGTCTGCCATTGCGGCGGAAACTGCGCTGTCGTATTTGCCTACAAATCCGATGCTGTCCATAAGATCATTATACATAGGTATTACCTCTTTCTGATGTTTTTAATCCTTTTTTGCCGGCAGGAATATCGCCCGGCGCGGCTATGCTTTATTATTGTACCATACATTCAGACTATAATCAAGCAATTTGTCACACAAAGGCGAAAAACACCGGCGTGCCGCCGGTTTCATTTCGCGCATTCGCCAACTATATTTTTACACTCAGCAAAAATTGCTTCCGCGGCGTACGGGGACAAGCCTCATCCGTCACGGCTGCACTGTGACGGAGCTGTGAAAAAAACGACTTCATATGCATCTGTACAACTGTCCGAACGACCGTGCCTTCGGCGCGACCGGGCGGCTAAAAAAACACTATAAAAGGTGCGCCGAAGGTGCGGTCCGGCAAACAAAAAAAGGACTTCCTGAGATCAGGAAGTCCACTGCCCTTCAAAAGTTCCTTTTGAAGTCCCTCACTATTTCTGCTTCTGCCGAAGCAAGTCTTCTTCTCCTTCTCAGCTCTACTACAAAGATAAGAGTAAGGAAAAGAGCAAATATGATAACTGCGCCGAGTATAACGCCTGTTCTTACGAGATCGCCTGTCGTCTGGGTGGTGATCGATACCTCGCCGAGTGACGGTGTCTCTGCAATATGTGCAAGAGCATTGTCTGTGATGTCGGCAGTCTTTACAACGAGAACATCAGCGACCTTTGCTGTTTCACGCTGAGCTTCTGTCTTAAGGAGCTCTGCTGTGTTTTCGTCTACGATACCGGTCTGCTCAAGACCCATAGCCTTCTGGAAGCTCTTTACGGATTCCTCAACAGCTGTGTTGAAGGTACCGGAGGTCTTTCCTGTGTAATAACCGAGGGAATAAAGCCTCTGCTGGAGCTTTGTGACATCCTCGCCGGTGTGACCGTATTTAAGGATATCGAAATAAGGCGACTTGGGTGCGCTGCCGTCGTTTATGGAAGCGATCTGATCAGCTGTCAGGAAGTCAGCCTCTTCAATACCTGCGGTCTTCTGATAGAGATGGACCGCATCAAGTGTAGCGTCATCAAATCTGTCGTTTACGATACCTGAGAGGTAACGGAGCTCTATAAGCTTCTTCTGAAGCTCGGCGACCTTCTTGCCGCTCTGACCGTAAGCCAGTGTGCCGTCGTTGGGGTTTGCCTTGGGCTCGCCCCTGAGGAGGAGCTTCTGTGTTGCTTCATCGGCAACACCTGTAGCTTCGAGATCGTTATCTGTCTGGAACTGCTTTACAGCGCTCGCGGTAAGCTCGCCGTAGAAGCCTGTGATGTCATCATAGTAATACTTGAGCTCATTGAGCTTTGTCTGAAGCTTTGTGATGGTAAGCTTGCTGCCGTCATCAAAATCGCCGACTGAAAGCTCGGGGAAATAAGACTTTGCTTCGTCTGTTTTCATAAACTCCCAGGTCTTTTCATCTGTCATACCTGTGACCTCAAAACCGTTGAGCGTCTGGAAGTTTACGACAGCCTCGACAGTATCGTCTCCGTAGAAGCCAGTAGGCTCATCTGAAAGATAACCGAGAGCGTAAAGCCTCTTCTGGATCCTCTGTACTCTGTCTCTTGTTTCTGTATCCTCGTCGCCGTAGGAAGCGAGTATCTCATTCTTCTCTTCGGGCTTTTCCGGCTCAGCCGGTTTTTCCTCGGGCTTGGGTTCCTCTGCCTTCGGCTGCTCCGGCTCCGGCTCAGGCTCGGGCTCGGGCTGCGGCTCGGGTTCCGGCTCGGGTTCCGGCTCGGGCTGCGGTTCCGGTTCCGGCTCCGGATCCGGAGCTGTCTGAACAACTGCAGGAGCTGAGGATGAGGAATAATCGGTAGCTTCATAAGCTGAAGACGGAGGTGCTATATCCGAAACGCCTGCGCTGTTGAAGCTGTATGTAACTCCGTCAAGAGTTCTTGACGTATTGGTGATGTATTCGCCGTTTTCATAGTAATATGAATCGCCGTCGAGCAGTACCCATCCGTTTGAGGGATAGTTGACGCCCGCGATCTTGAACCATTCTACCCAGCTCTTCTTGTATACATTATGGTATACAACTCCGCTCCATTCATCTCTTGCGTCAACGGCTGCGCCTGAACCTATATAAACTCCGACGTGACCGGGGCTGTGAAGTCCGAGACCGTGGATATTCGGAATACCGTTGCTTACATAACCATAGCAGTCGGAGCTTGCGAGCATATCGAATCTGCATCCGCCAACTCCGTTATATGTCCAGATAAGACCTGAGCAGTCAACTGCCCCGTATGAGGTACCGCCCCATACATAGCTCCAGCCTTCCCTGTATGCTCTGAGTGCGTGTGCTGCAAGGCCTACGCCCGTACTTGACTCTGCTGAAACAACTGTGCTGCCGAGCGCGACCATACCGGTGCATAAGCTGAGCGAAAGCGCTGCGGCAACGATTTTTCTGATTGCCTTCTTCATGCAGGAAAAAACTCCCTTCTTTGTTTTAAAAAACTGTTGTTTTTAACGAAAATTACATTTTTTTAATCTTTCGACCTTTGCGGACGAAAAATTATTTCAAACTTGTAACAAAATCTGTATAGATAATAACATCTCCGTTTCGAAAAATCAAGCCTTTTTCCTATTTATCAAAAAAAATTCCTAATATTCAGCATATTGCACAAAAGCTTTGACAAAGCTTGACCAACTTCTAATTTCAAAAAACAACTTTTTTAAAATTGTAATTGCACATAACCTTATTATATGTTAATATTATAAATTGTAGAAGAATATACAGCTTTGACAAATGGAGTGTTATTATGGAGAAAAAACGCATTGCCGTTATATTCGGCGGCAAATCATCAGAGCATGAGGTTTCAAGAGTGTCCGCAACATATGTTATCGAAACGATACCAAAGGACAAATACGAGATCATAATGATAGGAATAACGAAAAAGGGTCGCTGGCTTCTTTACACCGGACCTGTTTCCGATATTGCCGACGGCTCATGGGAAAGCCACCCCGACAACCGCACGGCTTTCATTGCCCCCGCACCGTCAGTTCACGGAATGGTCATCATCGAAAAGGACGGCAGCGCAGCTACCATGAAGCTTGACGCAGTATTCCCGGTGCTTCACGGCAAAAACGGCGAGGACGGAACTATACAGGGTCTTCTGGAAATGTCCTCCCTGCCGTATGTCGGCTGCGGCGTGCTTGCAAGCGCCGGCTGTATGGATAAGATAGTTACCAATATAATGTTGGAGCATGCAGGTATAGACCAGGCAAAATTCGTATGGTTCCGCAGCTGTGATTACGACAAGGATCCCGACGCCTGCATCGCAATGGCAGAAGGCTCATTCGGCTACCCGATGTTCGTAAAGCCTGCGAACGCAGGTTCATCGGTAGGCATAACCAAAGCCCACGACCGTAGCGAATTCATAAAGGCTGTTGAGACCGCCGCAAAGGAGGACACAAGGATCCTTGTTGAAGAGACCATCGTCGGCAAGGAGGTCGAATGTGCCGTAATAGGCAATAACGAGCCGACCGCCTCCGTTCCCGGACAGATCACTCCGGCGGCCGAATTCTATGATTATGACGCAAAATACAACAATGCGGATTCCAGGCTTTTCATTCCTGCGCTTATCGACGAAGAGCTTGCAGAAAAAGTCAAGGAGACAGCAGTAAAAGCATACAAGACCCTTTCCTGCACAGGTCTTTCCCGTGTGGATTTCTTCGTTACAGACGAGGGCAGGATTCTTCTCAACGAAATAAACACCCTGCCGGGCTTCACCTCCATAAGCATGTATCCCAAGCTTATGGCTGCAAGCGGCAAGGACGGAGCATCTCTTATCGAAGAGCTTATCGAGCTTGCTTTTGAAAGGGCTGATGATAATGTCTGAGCCGGCAATAGGTGTTTTTGATTCAGGTCTGGGCGGACTTACTGCCGTAAAGGAGCTTAAAAAAGTACTTCCGCAGGAAAACATCATTTATTTCGGTGATACCGCAAGGGTGCCCTACGGCACAAGAAGTGAAACGACCATCCTCCGCTATGCGCGTCAGGATGCGGATTTTCTGCTTTCAAAGGGAGTCAAGCTGATAATCGCAGCCTGCGGAACGGTCAGCTCGGTAGCAACAGAGCTTTATGATACCCTTCCTGTGCCATATACGGGAGTAGTGATACCGACAGCAAACGCCGCCGCGGATGCAACGAAAAACGGCCGCATAGGCATAATCGGGACCCCGGCGACCGTTAAAAGCTGCTCATATAAAAGAGAGATCCTTCGCAGCAATAACAGGATAAGCGTTTATCAGCAGGCATGCCCCCTGTTCGTTCCCCTTGTTGAAAACGGCTTTATCAGCAGAGACGATGAGATAGTCAGGCTGACGGTCGAAAGATACCTCAAGGATCTGAAGGATGCCGGAATAGATACGCTCATCCTCGGCTGCACGCATTTTCCGATAATCGCCGACGCCATCTCCGATTATCTCGGCCGCGGAGTAACGCTTATTGATTCCGGAAAGGAGACCGCTCTGTTCGCAGCGAATATTCTCGGCAGCAGGGGAATTCTCAGCCGCTCCGGAGAAAAGGGAGAATGCCGGTACTTTGTAAGCGACACGGTAGAGGGCTTCAGCAAGACCGCAGAGATCTTCCTCGGAAGCAGCGATGGGATAAGCGTAAAGCACATAGATATATGATATGTTCATGAAAGGAAAAGGAAATGGAAGAAAACTACATTCTTTCCGTCTGCGGAAAACAGATAGTCAACGGCTCTGAGGACAGGATAGAGCTTGAGACCGCCGCAGCGTATGTGATCGAAAACGGATGCAGATCGATAAGCTACAAGGAATATGACGCCGAAGACCCTTCAAAGCATTACCGCACGACAGTAAGGATAGATGAAAACGGAACAGTCACCGTTATGAAGGGCGGCAGCGAAAACCACAATCTCATCCTGGAAAAAGGCAAGCGCCATAAATGCGAATACAACACCCCCTACGGTTCGCTGACGCTCGGAGTATATACCGAAAGCGTTGAGACAGACCTTTCCGAAAACGGCGGCGAGCTCTGTGTGAAGTATTCAATAGATTTCGAATCCGAGCTTGCCAGCAATAATGAACTGACCCTTAAGATAAAGGAGGCCAAATAAATGTCAGCAGCGACCAATACCACCACAAAGCTTGAAGCAGCGATAAGGGCAGCTTTTGAGCAGGCAATGGAAAAGGGGCTTCTCCCCGAAGGCGAGATACCCTCATTCAATATAGAAACACCTGCCGACCGTTCACACGGAGACCTTGCAACGAATGCGGCAATGGTATCAGCAAGGGCTTTCAGGGCTGCTCCGAGAAAAATAGCAGAGGCACTGACCTCCTGCATAAGCCTTGAAGGAACTGACCTTGAAAGAACTGAAATTGCCGGACCCGGCTTCATCAATTTCTTCTATGCCCCTTCATTCTATGCAGGCGTTATCAAGGAAATATCGGAGCAGGGCGAAAGCTACGGACGATCAGACTTCGGAAAGGGTCAGCGCATACTTCTGGAATTTGTTTCCGCAAACCCCACCGGACCTATGCATGTCGGCAATGCAAGAGGCGGCGCATTGGGAGATTCCCTTGCCGCTGTTCTTCAGACAGCAGGATATGAGGTATCAAGAGAATTCTACGTAAACGACGCCGGCAACCAGATAGAGAAATTCGCCACATCGCTTGAAATACGCTATATGCAGCTTTACAGGGAAGGCTACGAGCTTCCGGAGGACGCATATCACGGAGAGGACATAACAGATCACGCAAAGGCATTTGCCGCAGAATACGGCGACAAATACGTTGAAGCCTCATCCGAGGAAAGAAGGAAGGCGCTTGTTGATTTTGCCCTTCCCAAAAATATCGAAGGACTTGAACGTGACCTTCTCAAATACCGTATAAAATATGACCGCTGGTTCAGGGAAAGCACACTGCATCAGAGCGGCGCCGTCAAAAAGGTAGTTGAGCTGCTTACAGAAAAGGGGCACACCTATGAGCAGGACGGAGCAGTATGGTTCAAGGCATCCGAATTCGGCGCAGAAAAGGATTTCGTCCTTGTGCGCGCAAACGGCATACCCACATATGTAGTACCGGATATAGCCTATCATTACGACAAGTTGGTCACAAGAGGCTACGACAAAGCCGTTGACGTTCTCGGAGCAGACCACCACGGATATGTTCCGCGCCTTAAAGCCGCGCTTACAGCCCTCGGAGCTGACGCCTCAAGGCTTGACGTTGTTCTTATGCAGATGGTATTCCTTGTAAAAGACGGCGAAAGAGTAAAGCTTTCAAAGAGAAGCGGCAAGGCGATAACCCTTGTAACGCTCCTTGATGAGATACCGATAGACGCCGCGCGCTTCTTCTTCAATCTCAGGGAAGCAAACACACCTCTCGAATTCGATCTTGACCTTGCCATCGAAAAGTCATCCCAGAATCCCGTATACTATGTTCAGTATGCACATGCAAGGATCTGCAATATAATCAAAAACCTTGCCGAGCAGGGCGTTGAGCCGAGAGCCTGTACCAAAGAAGAGCTTGCGAAGCTTACCGCCCCCGAAGAGATAGAGCTTATCTGCAAGCTTTCATCCTACAGTGAAGAAATAGTAACGGCAGCCAGGGACTATGACCCGTCAAGGATCACCCGTTATGTTTATGACGTTGCTACACTCTTCCACAAATTCTACAATGCCTGCAGGGTAAAATGTGATGATGAAGCTCTTATGCAGGCAAGACTCGCTCTTTGCCTTGCAGCAAGAACAGTTATCGCAAATGTGCTCACGATGTTCAAGATATCGGCACCGGAATCAATGTGATACAAGGAGAATATAAATGGAGCTTTCTTATCCGCTTCCCATGATCGCAAAGGATATGCCGTCCGACAGCGACGGCTCGCTTCCGCAATATGCAGACGACCCGTTAGTGTTGGAGCCTGTCTTTGCACAGGCTGTCAAAAACGGAGTAAACACGCTTATCGCCCCCACCGCATGCCTTACCGAGCCTGTTCTGACGGATTGCGGCAGAGATGACGATCTCGGCAGTCTCGCTCACGGGATAATCGCCTCAGCTGTTGCCGCAGCCGACGAAGATATTAAGGTCGCCGCAACTCTTTCGGAAAACATGCTCAGCGAAAGCGGGCATGCTGATGTTGCTTTCGAGGATGAATATATGGCATACCTTGAAAAGCTGACAAGCTTCAGAAATGCCGGGGCTGATCTTGCCATAGCAAAGGATCACCGTTCCCTCACGGCAATGCGCGCCGCCGTGCTGGCGGCAAAGGTCGCAGCCATACCGCTGATAGTGATAATGGACTGTGACGAAGAGGGCGTAAGCCCCACGGGAACAGACTATCTTGCAGCGCTTATAACTCTTCAGTCGCTCGGAGCCGACGGCTTCGGTATCAGAACATCGGGAACTCCTGAGGAGCTTTTCGAGCTGATACATGATGCATTTCCTCATGCTGAGATCCCGCTGTTTGTTATGTCCGACCTTTCGGCGCTTGCAGAGAGCGATATACAAAAGCTCTGCTTTGGCGGAGCTTCGGGCTTTATAGATATCTCCGGCGGCCTTACGGCAGTGCAGAGCGCCCATATCGCAAGATACGGTTCCTGCTTTGACCAAAGGGAAGAAAAGGACAGCCGCGCCGCTGCCATTTACTGCGATGCGTTTTTCCTGCCGGATGATCTGGAGCTTACGGAGCCGCTCGACTGCAGCTACGACATCAGCGATGAGCTTATCGATTTTGACGATGAAAACTACAACGCTGTATGCGTGATGCTGCGCTCGACAGACGAAGCCGCAGTTCTGGCTGAAAGCGCGGCAATGTCAAGACTGCCCGTGTGCGTGAATGCACAGGATCCGACTACCCTTGAAGCTGCGCTGAGATACTTTCAGGGCAGACTCATCGTAGACACGAGCTGCGGCATTCCGCGCGAGGAGCTTGAAGCGCTCGGGGAAAAATACGGAGCCATTCTTTACTGAGGAGGGAACAAATATGTCTAAAAACAAAGCCTTTATCATTACCGCGATCGTTCTCGGCGCGATAGGCCTTGCACTTGTGGTATTTGCAGGGATAGTATTCCTCAGTGGGCAAAGTTCGATATATTCGGATATCGCCAAATATACAGGTCTTGCAAAAGCAAGCGTTACCACAGCGACCGTCTGCCGCGCGGCAGTGCTTTTTGAAGCCGCTGCATTCCTGTTCGGCTGCACTGCCTATCCTGCAGATGAATAAAAAAACGGAGGTACAAAAAATGTCAGAAGAAAAGATCACAGCAGAAGAAACAACAGTCGAAGAGACAAAAAGCAAAGAGACCGAAGAAACCGGAGCAAAGCCGGCGAAGAAGAAAAAGCCTTTTTTCAATGCTGATAACATTGAAATAATTGTAGCTATTCTACTCGGCGTGACCGCTCTGCTCACCGCCTGGGCTACCTGGATAGGCTCTCTGCACGGAGGCAACCAGGCGACCAACTACGCAAAGAGCAACAACCTGGCATCAGAAGGAAATTCCGAATATAATGCAGGCATTCAGGATTATTTTTCCGATATGATGACATGGAACACTGTCATGGATTACACCTTTGACAAGGAGATCGCACTTATAAACGAAAACGAAGCTGAAGCACAGCTCATAGACCAGAAGATCGACACATACGTTCAACAGAACGGAAGCGAGATTCTTATCGACGCAAGCAACAATATGACAGAAGATACGCCCACACCCTTCGATGTTCCGGGTATGACAGACAAATACTTTGAAAAAGCCAATTCGCTTCTCAGTGAATCACAGGAGCTGCTTGAACAGGGTATGAAGGACAATGCAAACGGAGATGCCTACAACCTTGTAAATGTTATCTATTCCGTAGTATTGTTCATGCTCGGTATTGTCGGTATTTTCAAGAGACTCCCGAACAGAACGGCAGTTCTCTGTATCGCTGCCGTAGCGCTGGTATTTGCAACGATATACATGTGCACCATTCCTCTGCCGACAGGCTTCAATATTATGAACTTCTTCGGACCTAAATGATCATTGATAAAGCAGCAGCTGCCGCCCGACCGTGCCTTCGGTGCGACCGGGCGGCTAAAAATTTGGGGCTGTGAAATAATTCACGGCTCCTTCGCTATACAAAGTGCGCCCGAAGGAAGTGCCCCCCCGGTGCGCCTGCCCTGCGGCGCCGGCGTGCCGCCGGTGTCAATTCGCGCTGTCGCTCACTGCGTTCGCTCTGAATTATCACCCGGAGGCTTATTGCCGCGGCTGTAAGTTTTCAGCTTTATATGCATCTGTACGACTGATCGCCCGACCGTTGCTGCGCAACGACCGGGCTATTTTAAGACTTGTTTTTTCAGAGGTGCCGCGAGCTTTGCTC